>NZ_JACJUP010000164.1:0-8641 GCF_014748295.1 Planktothrix sp. FACHB-1355
AAGTGTATGCAATTAAAAATGTTCGCATTTGCCACAATATTGGCTCCCCTTTGCTTAGCAAATCTTGCACAAGCGCAAAACTCCCAACCGCTCGACTCCGACAGACAGACAGCCCAAGCGCGGCCAACAGCAGAACAAGTTCTCAACGCTTGCGTACAAAATCGCGCCGATACTCTGCCAATTCCCTTCACTGACGTATCGCCCAACGATTGGGCTTTTAAAGCAGTAATGAACCTGTATTACTGCGGTGCGATCGGCCCAAATACCCCTCCCGAAGTTATTGAAAAATTGAGGAATAATACGCAACAGCGATCGGTCTTACCCTCAAGGGATATGACATTTTAAATTCACTCTTGTTTTTTCTAACCATTTTCTCAATTGGTAATGTTTAGATATTTTTAATAATCTAAACATTACTTAGTTAAAATGACAACTAACAACTGCTCGTTAAAAGCGAAACTGAGTTCGCAAATTGCCGACAAAAACAGTGGGATTATCGTCAAAATTGTTAATGTTGTTGATGATATACAAAGCTGGAACAACGGCTATGTTCTCAGTTACGGGAAAGAAGTAACCCAACTCAATATCGTATTGAGTACCACCATTGCCACCACCAGATACAAGGAATTCGCGACCATCCAAAATATCAAAAGGCACAACAAACGATATCGTCGCCATTGCGCCGCGCTTGCCTAAATCTGGAAAAGCAAGTCCCGCTTGAATATTTTGTGCGTTAATATTTCCATCCTCTCTTCCAGGCGTAATGGGATCTAAATGGGCGCTGGTATAGTAATAGCGTCCAAAGATACCAAAGCCCCTAGTAATTAACCAATCAAAGTTAACCCCAAAAGTATCCGAAGTGGCATCGTGGAGGCGTCCGCCAAAACCATCATCCGCTACCCCAACAATAGGCTGAAAAGCAATTTGTCCGTCTTGATTTCTAGAAATATTACTACGCTGGTACAGCAGGCGTAAATTGGCAGTTTTAACGGGTTTAAATGTGACTTCGGCGGTAATTGTATCGGCACCGTTAAACAAACCCCTGTTCGGATCGGATGCTGGACGAACACCCGGCAAAAATTCAATACTCTCTGTCAGATAGCCAGCACGCAATTCAAATTGTTTGCTGATGTTCCACTCAATTATAGCTCCTGCGCCGCGCTTAGTGTAGGTTAAAAAAGTGCCGTTAATTGCGTTAAAAGTCGAACCCGTATTGAAAGGTAGGGTAAAAGCATTATCGTCAAAACGAGAATACCAATTTATTCTTGGGCCAATTGATAAACGCAGATTGTTGCTGACTGGGAAGGTATAAACTAAATCGCGAATAATTACTTGATTCGGATTTGCCCCAGCAGTCTGGTCGAAAAAATTAACACCAGTTGTGTTGAATTGACCGGCGGAAGCAATCTCATTTACAGGTGAGTTTCCATTTCCTGCCGCTAGGTTGATTAGCAGATTATCTTTGCCAGTAAAAGAGGTGTTGAATGAGAGCCACACTACGTAACTTAAAGTAGTTTGGGGGTCGTCTGCTTCTCTGACAAATGGTGTGTTATCGTCTAGTCGCGTGGCAGCGAAAGTATTTAACCCTTCGGCTTTGACTTTATCGCCGGCAATACTAGCTGTGGTGATATTGAAGCTGGCAAGACCGCTTAGTTTGGTAGTGGTGGAGAATTGCTGGGTTTCCAGTCTGGCGGTGCGTGCTTCCAGCGCATCTACGCGACCCCGCAGGGTGGAGAGTTCGGCCCGAAATTCTTCTTGCAAACGCCTGATGCGTTCTAAGTCTTCAGCGCTAACGTCCTGACGGATTGTACCGATCAGTTCTTGAATGCGATTTAAGCAAGCATTTAATCCGGCGGCAAATTCGTACCGAGTCATAGCGCGGTTGCCCCGGTAGGTGCGATCGGGATATCCTTCAATACAGCCGTAACGCTCCACCAAGGATTGCAGCGCTTGGAATGCCCAGTCTGTCGGTTGAACGTCAGATAGTTGGGAAACAGATGTTACCTGCCCCATAGGATTTTTTTTATTTCGGTTGGCAGGCGCTGGTTGAGAATTTATCGGTTCTGGAGATAGTTCCGAAAGTGGCGCAATCTGTGCTATGGCTTCACCGTTTAAAGGGCGGGGAACTTGCTGGCGATCGATCGAATCTATGGAGTGAATAAGTTTTAAGTCTTGACTGAGATCCAAGACTTGTTGGTGCGAGCTGCTGTTTGCTTGCACCAGGTTTGGTTCTACTTCTTGTGCGATCGCTTCACAAGATATTACACAACCAGCAATTAAAATTGCTGGACTAAACAACAAAGTCTGCCAAAACAATTTTTGCATATTTCCTCACACCTAAAAATCCAGTCAACTGACATTTCCAAAGTCCGTGCCTCACCACGATGGCAATCGGGCTTCTTAGCACCATTTATTACTCAGGCATTTGACGCTGATGAGAAATATTAACTCACCAAATGCCCGAGCTAAAATTGCTTTGTGGCAAACTTAACAAAGTCGCGCTATCAAAGTGTGTTATTTTTGCTACATAAAATTCAAAACACCCATCTCGATCGCGCACGGCAGTTCTCAGTCAGCTGGATGGCAGTAGGATTATCATGGAAAACTGGCATTGTCTCGCGTCGAGTGACTTTACCCATGAACATAATGGCTGGCAAAGTGCTTCAAAATGGCAAGTACATTCTCGATGCCCCCATTGGCCAGGGTGGATTTGGCATCACCTACAAAGCTACCCACAGCTATCTGGGTCAAACTGTGGTGATCAAAACTCTGCATGAAAATCTGCGCCAACATGAGAATTTTGAAAGATTTCAGGAGCAGTTCGTCGCCGAAGCTCAGCGACTAGCCAAGTGCCAGCACCCGAATATTGTCAGGGTGCTAGATTTTTTTGAAGAGGCTGGGCAGTCTTTTATCGTCATGGATTATATTCCTGGCCCCACGCTGGCAGATTTACTCAAACAAGGCCAACCTTTACCGGAAGCTCAAGCTATTAATTATATTTGTCAAATTGGATCGGCTCTTAGTGTTGTCCACCAAAATGGGTTGCTCCACCGGGATGTTAAACCGCAAAATATTATTCGGCGCGAAGGTACAGAGACGGTAATTCTGATAGATTTTGGTATTGCTCGCGAATTTACGCCTGGGGTAACTCAAACTCACACAGGTATTTTATCAGCCGGGTATGCGCCGATCGAACAATATCTGCCCAGAGGCAGGCGCAGTCCAGCTACCGATATTTACGCTCTAGCAGCGACACTTTATACCTTGCTGGTAGGTCAACCGCCAGTACCGGCAGCATTGCGCGATCGCGTTCCTCTCCCCAAACCAAGACAACTGCAACCCAACCTCAGCCAACAGGTTGAGCAGGCGATTATGCACGGTTTGGAGATGGAAGCCGAACGGCGTCCGCAAACCGTAGAAGCTTGGTTAAATCTTTTACCTAAAAGCAGATTTCAACTCAGCCAACCCACAGTTTCTTTGTCCGCAGTTACAGAACCGCCAACGGGTGAAGAAGCCGAACAGCAAAACGGACAGATTCCCCATCCAAAGAAATTCGATCTGAAGGGATTGCGAGTATTTGCAATTACAGCAGCAATAGGAGCGATCGTCGGTATCGGTTTTGGTTTAACTTTGCGCTTCGGTAATTCTGGCAAACCGATTTTGCAGGAAGAGCAATCTTTTCCTCCCACCAACAATTGGCCTACATCTGTACCGACTGCGCCACCCCCATCAACCCCCGAACCAAACTCCCAGCAAGAATCGTCATCGAATTCTCAATCTAATTCTCGATCTAACTCTCGATCGTCTATCCCAACCGTTGAGCAAAAGGCGACTACTCCGCCACGGCGTTACAAACCAAAATTGAGAGTGCGATCGCCGCAGGCTGTCAATTCTAAAGCCTCTCCTCAACCAACACCAACTCCCCCATCGACTGCTGCGCCAGCACCATCACCAGCAGCCGTCGCACCAGCATCACCAGCGGTTTTGCCAGCGGCGCAAGCACCAGCACAGCCTGCTGTCGCTACACCCAATCCTACTCCTGTCGAGAATCCCACAGGGGTTTCCACACTAGAAGTAGCGCCCTCACCAGCGGCGACCCCAGCGGCAACTGTAGCTAACCCAGAACCTGCACCAGCAAAGGAGCCATCCGATCCACCACCCGCAGTTGTTCAGCCATTACCGCCGATACCTGCGTCGGAGGGAGCAGCACCATCCACAGAATCAACCCAAGAGCCTTAGTTGTTACTTAGGACTAAGGCAGGAGATCTCACAGCAAGCTATAATTTTGGCGGATAGAAAGCATCAAACAATGTCGAGTGTCTCCAGCTAGGAAAAAAGATGAGCAATAATCAGCTTCATGCCTTTTTTGTCGGCAGAGCTATTGCCGAAGCGCTCTACGAACAGCTAGAACAAGCCCTTACCAACGCTGTGAGCGAATTTGGCAAATTTGATGCCGAGCAACGGGAGCGTCTGCGAGAATTCACACTCCAAGCGATCGAACGAGCTAATCGATCTGAAGAAACCACTATGCAGGGGCGGACGACTGCCCCAACTGGGCAGGGCACACGCTACGCCGACGCGACACTGGGTCTGGGTTCCCCATCTGGAGACCTGCAAGCTACCATTGACGAACTGAGGGCAGAAATTGCTCAAATGCGGTCAGAATTGCAACGCTATCGCAGCCGTTCTCTTTGAAACTTCGATCGAACTTCCAAAAATCTTTTGCGACCCTCCCACGGCGATCGACCGTGGGATTGTTGTTGGCAAATCTGGCCCTGGGTAAATACCCTTATCGCGCAACGCCTGTATAGTAGAAGAGATTGGGGCTACCCTCTGCAATCGCTCCTGCCTCCCATAGGACGTTATGGACAGGGATTTAAATGCCTCGATAATTTTGGATCGTGCCCCTGAAGAAAAAGTAAGGTCGGCTCGACCTGAACTTAACGCCTGCGGACAAGAAGATGCCGACATCCTTGGTTGAAGCAGGAAGAAAACACTAAATCGAATTAACAAGTTTAGTTAGATTTAGGTAAGTTTTTCGGAGCAGTGAATGTCTCTAAATTTGGAAACCCGAAGTGTCTGCCCTGTCTGATGAGCCGGTCATGCCGAAGCGATATAAAAGTCGTCCGTCCCCTGAAAAGGGCGATCGCGCCGAAGGTGTTGCCTTCCCAAAGCAAATAGCCTGGTCGCAGGCTACAGGAAAACCTTATAGTGACAAAGCCTACCGTTGGAATCGAGAAAATTACTCTCGTCATCGCCGCTTTCTTGACATTTGGGCTTTCGTGTTAACCCTACTGTTCGAGCTGTGGCTCGACAGTAAACCTTGGAGCTATCCAGGTGGGATGACCGATGCCAAAAAAGCTGTAAGGCGCAGAAAGCAAGCCATCTGGATTCGGGAAACTTTTCTGGATTTGGGGCCAACTTTTATCAAAGTCGGCCAGTTGTTCTCTACTCGTGCGGATTTGTTCCCCGCCGAGTACGTAGAGGAACTGACCAAACTCCAAGATAAAGTGCCCGCTTTTATGTACGAGCAAGCTGAGGCGATTATCGAACAAGACTTGGGGAAAAAAGTACCGGAACTTTACCGCAGTTTTGACCGCATTCCCCTGGCAGCAGCTAGCTTGGGACAGGTACATAAAGCCCAGCTGCATTCGGGTGAAGAAGTAGTAGTGAAGGTGCAGCGACCGGGTTTGGTAAAGCTGTTTACGATCGATCTGGAAATTCTCAGGGGAATTACCCGCTACTTTCAAAACCATCCTGATTGGGGTCGCGGTCGAGATTGGTTGGGAATTTACGAAGAGTGCTGCCGCATTCTTTGGGAAGAAATCGATTATTTGAATGAAGGGCGCAATGCCGATACTTTCCGCCGCAATTTTCGAGGTCAAGATTGGGTAAAGGTGCCTCGCGTGCATTGGCGCTACACCTCACCACGGGTTTTGACTTTGGAATACTTGCCAGGAATCAAAATCAGTCATTACGAAGCTCTGGAAACGGCTGGTTTAGATCGCAAAGCTTTAGCCCAAATGGGTGCTAGAGCTTACCTGCAACAACTCCTCAACGATGGCTTTTTCCACGCCGATCCTCACCCTGGCAATATTGCAGCTAGCCCAGACGGTGCGCTGATTTTCTACGATTTCGGTATGATGGGTAAGATTAAGTCCAACATCCGCGAGCAGCTGATGGAGACGCTGTTCGGCATTGCCCAAAAAGATGCGGATCGCGTAGTTAGCTCTCTGGTAGAGTTGGGGGCCCTCTCACCTATAGAAGATATGGGGCCAGTGCGGCGATCGATCCAGTATATGCTGGATAATTTCATGGATAAGCCGTTTGAAAATCAGTCAGTGGCGGCGATTACTGACGATCTTTATGAAATTGCTTACGACCAGCCGTTTCGTTTCCCCGCTACCTTCACGTTTGTGATGCGAGCTTTTTCCACCTTGGAAGGTGTGGGGAAAGGTTTAGACCCCGAATTCAATTTTATGGAAGTTGCCAAACCTTTTGCAATGCAGCTTATGACCGAAGGAAATGGTTTCGATCCCGCTAACAGCCTACTGGGAGAACTAGGTCGTCAAGCGGCTCAGGTTAGTAGCACAGCTTTGGGGTTACCCCGCCGCATAGAGGAGACTCTAGAAAAATTGGAGCGGGGCGATCTGCGCGTGCGCGTTCGTTCGACTGAGACAGACCGGATTCTCCGCCGGGTCAGCAGCTCTCAGATGGGAACGACTTATGCTTTAATAATCAGCGCTTTTACTCTGTCAGCTACGATCTTATTTGTTAATAATAAAGTAGTGCTGGCTGCGATCGCTGCTATAATTGCGGCTACAGTAGCTGTGGCTTTGTTCCGCCTACTTAGACGGATGGACAAATACGAGCGTATGTTCTGATACTTGCCTCTCTAATGATAGTAACTAAGTTATGAAAAGTCGCTTCACGGGTCTTTCTGACCCCGGACGTGTTCGTCTGGTGAACCAGGATGCTTTCTATGTTGACCCCGATGGGCGATTTTTTATCGTTGCAGATGGGATGGGCGGACACGCTGGGGGCGAAGAAGCAAGTTGGATTGCGACCCAAACAATTAAGTCCTACCTAAACGAACATTGGGATTCGGAGGAAAAGTCGCCAGATCTGCTGGAGGCAGCTTTCTGGAAGGCAAATCAGGCGATCGTCCAAGATCAGCAAAAACATCCGGAACGCTCGGATATGGGCACAACAGCAGTGGTGGTGCTGTTTAGGCGACAAGAAGCTTGGACAGCTCATGTGGGTGATTCTCGTCTCTATCGGCTGCGGGACGCAAAGCTGGAAAAAATTACTGAAGATCATACTTGGGTGGCTCGTGCGCTCAAAGCTGGCGTCCTCAGTCCAGCGCAAGCAAGGGTTCATCCTTGGCGACATATGTTATCTCAGTGTGTGGGTCGCGAGGATTTAGCACAGGTAGAAATACAATCCCTAGATGTGCAAGTGGGCGATCGTCTTTTGCTGTGCAGCGATGGATTGACTGAAGAACTTACTGATGTAGCGATCTCTTCCTACCTCCAGTCCCCTCTCTGGGAACAAGCAGCTTGCGACCTCGTAGACGCAGCTAAAGAACAAGGTGGTCGAGACAACATCACTGTGGTGATTGTGGCAATAGAAGCCTCTACTGATAAGTAGAGCTAATAGATATTCCTATAAGAATAAATACAAAAGCTTAGGTATTTTCACCTAAGCTTTTTGTTCATGCTGAGCAATTTTTTATTTGAGAACTTGCTAAAAATACCATTAGGCGATATGGAACTTCCGGAGCGACATATCTATCTTATGGATCTAGAAGTACCAACTTAGGAGGTATGTGCAATTTGTCAAACGATTGTTATCTTTTGTAATATAGACTTAATAACCGAAACGGTTATGTCTCAACCTCCCTGGTAGAGGTATTAGCAAACCATAAGTCCGCACTATATCTTTTGTAGGATTTACTTATGAATTCACCCATCGAACTGTCTCTCGAACAACAATTCAGCATCTTTTCCTTTAAGAGCCAGGTTGAAAAAATGAACTTGGAGCAAGCACAAGACTTTTTAGTCAAGCTCTACGAACAAATGGTAGTGCGCGAAGCGACCTATCAGAATCTTTTGAAGCACCAATGGGGCTTGGAATCAAACCCTCACTTTGAGTAGAGCTTACTGATGTCGCAGTGGGCGACCTCCTTCTCTTGCTTTGTTCCGAGGGGAAAGAAGCTGGGGATGCTGGGGCGTCAACTCTATTCGTTTATGACCTTTGTTAGTGGACTGGTGTGGGTTTAAACACAGCAGTTGACCAGATCGAAATTTTGAGATGACATGGATGTTGTTCGTTTCTTATAGTCAATCGAGAGAAACATCGACAGTTATCAATGCTGGAATTCTTAATAAAGATGAAAAATATTTATTTGTTGCTAGAGTATTGGTAAAATAGTCCCACAAACGGGGTTTCTTTTGGTTGTTAGGACGTTATTAATTCTGCTAACCCTTGATTCGAGGCTTTTCTTTGCCAAGACCCTAGACCCAGTTATATAATTCGCGAACAAAAATTTTAGAGGTAGTGCCAATCGACGATCGCAGCGCTACCTCTGTTACCCAAAAATATATAGGCAAGCATGATATGCTACTGGCCTAGCGAAGAA
>NZ_JACJUP010000165.1:0-8640 GCF_014748295.1 Planktothrix sp. FACHB-1355
TTAAAAATTTTCCGTTCGGAATTTTTATCGCTACTGTAGCCAGTATATTTACTATATGGTTAATTCTAAATTTCTTAACACCAAAAATTCCTATTTTTGGCTTTCATAGCATTATTGATATTGAAAATCCCAGTGAAAAGCGTCTTCAAGGGAGTCCTTTGCCTGAAATAGATTACACCAAGCAAGATTTGAGCGAGTTTTTAGATTATTTAGTTCGCCACAATTTTTGGTTCCTTTCAACTCAAGATATGTATGACTATTTTATTGTTAAATTTAAGCAGATTCCCCCGGAACATCTCGGTCAAAAGCCAATTATGATCACCTTTGACGATTCCTATAAAACTTTTTATACAAATTTGCTCCCTGTTTTGCGCGATTTGGAAAATAAATACGGTAAAAAAGTTAAAGTAGTTTTGTTTATTAACCCAGGTATTCTGGCAAAGGGGGAAAGTAAAACTGCCTACAACCTCACTTGTAGAAATTTGAGGAAAGGGTTCCTAAAGGGTTTTTACGATATTCAATCTCACGGACACAGACATAAAAAATTAACTGAATTAAATACAGACGAATTGATTTACGAAATTGCCGAAGCACAAGTCAAATTAAGAAGGTGTACTCAAGACTTAGACCCAAATAAAACAGTGGCGTCTCACATAGCATATCCCTATGGCGCTTCTAATAAAAAAGTAGAAGAGTATGTTTCTAAGTACTATCTATCGGGGTATTTGTACAACAGCAGAATGTTTAAAATAGGTTGGTTGAGAAGCAATTATCAGATACCTCGGTTGAGCGTAAATCACAGTAAAAGTACCCAGAAACTGATCCAAATGGCGGAAAGGGCTTTGACGATTAAAAATTAAAAATTGAAAACAAAAAAGATTTTTCGGTACGAGCCGTGCTAGAAAGAAAAGTATAGCTCCCACAGAGGTTCACACCATGAATACTGAAGAACAAGCTAGGGAACGGATGGCGCAGCAGCGTCAAGAAAGCCAACACGTTCAGGATGTGATGTTGAGTCGTGCTGAAACAGAGGCAAATAACTTGGCCAACTCCAGCACTGAGGAACAAGCGCGACAGCAAATGGCGCAGCAGCGTCAAGAAAGCCAACACGTTCAGGATGCGATGTTGAGTCGCGCCGAGGCTGAATTAGGGATGGCTAGCGATTCTGCTGACTCTTCACAAATACAATCTTAAAAGTCAAAAGGCAGAAAAAACAGGGGATAAAGGGGACAAAGATTTATTGCTGCAATTCCTGGCGCAGGCGATACAGAATCGTACTGGGTTCCACTTGCGTGAGAATTTCTTGTATAACTGTGTTTGGCCCTAATTGTCCCCAGGTGCAACCTTGCTCTAAATATATCTGGGCGGCGCGTCCGACTGCGTAAGCACCATAACCGGCGACACCTGCTTGGGCGATCGCAGCTCCTCCATATGCTGTAAAATTAGTTGGGTTTTCACCGCCAGCAACAGCAGCCGCACTCTTGCCAAATCCCAACAGCAAACTGCTACCCAATTCACCCAACAGCAAACCACCAGCACTCAAAAGTATTGTTTTTAATAATTTGCCAGCCTCGTAACTGGTCATGGGCAAATTATACAGTCGCGCCAACTCGCGGATGAGCGCTAAATCGGCGATTGTTCCGCCCAGGATATCTAAAACAGCGATCGGATTGAGAGCGACAGCGAGAGCTTTATACTTGGTAAACTGCCAAATCAACTTTTCGGCGTCTGTGTTGCGTAATGTCAAGATTTTACTGGCCATAGCAGTCTCCGCTTCTCTAGCCTGAACTAAAGCGTTGAGGGCTAGGAGCGATCGGCCTTCTCTATTTAGAATAGCGAGAATTTTTTCCTTTAACTCATCTATCTGCGCTGACGGCGATTCCCACTCATAACTAACTTTACCATCCGGCCACTCCACCCGCACCTGCACTGCTGCCGGTTCCGCCGCCACCATCACGATTTCATCTGGAGATAGTAACTGTTGCAGACGCCTACCACCGCTGCTACCGGCACCCAGTTGTTGCAAATTCTGATAAATTGCTTGCCTATCTTGGTCTGGATAAAGGTCAATTTTGTTAAATACCAAAATTATCGGCTTTTGCGCTTGTCGCAGTTCGCATAACGCTTGATACTCCGTGCGCGTGATATCGCCAGCGACGACAAACAAAATCAAATCTGCTTGCCGCGCCACTTCCTGCGCCATTTTCGCCCGCGCTTGTCCCTCAATTTCATCCAATCCCGGTGTATCGATTAATTCCACCTGTACCTTGCCACCGCTGTCGGGTGTCCACCGCACAGAACGGGGCCACTGGGTAACGCCGTGGAGTGGCCCGGTTTGCAGGATTTTTTGGCCCAGCAAGGCGTTCAAAACTGCTGATTTGCCGCGACTGACCAAACCGAAAGCGGCAATGCGAATCACGCCTTGGTCTAATTTTTGCAGGCTATTCGTCAAAGTCTCCATTTCCGATCGCAACGCCGCCCGGATTTTGGGGGAATATCCAGATACGGCGCGTCGGATACTGGAACGGGCCTGGTTGAAGTGGGATTCTTGTCGGCTGCTGCGACGTGCAGCTTCTGATTTAGTTTGGGAGGATTGCGGATTGCTCAAGGTTAGACAGGGAAGGAGAGCCTACAAATCTATTTTGATCTAATCTCAAACTTTTGAGTTGGACATTTTACACTAGACGTAAGGTTTGTCCAAGTGGGGAATGCAAACGATATCGGGAAATTCAACAAAAATATATTCTGACTTAAATAGAAAGTTTACCGTAAAAGCTTAAAATGTAATCCAAGTGCGATCGCACTTGGATTACTCACAAAGAAAAAAGATTATTTCACCATCACAGAAGCGGCGACCTTATTATTTAAAAGCCGCAGGTTTTCGGTTTAATTTACAGGCTTATCAAGTCAGTCTGACTATTTCTAAATGGTTGTATTTTTCACCATCTAGAAGTTTCATTGGCTCTCCCGTACACAGTGCGATCGGTAAAACTTATGATTTGAACACAGAGCTTACTATGTAAGGCTTTTGCGTCGCCCCATGCCCTATGCCTATTTCGTAAAAACCGAAATTTGCACGCTGAAAAGTGCGGAAGAGCCGAAACTTTTTAACGAGAGTCAGTTCCTTGATTGGGAGCGCCAACCACCTTGACATTACCGCCAGCAGCTTCAGGTTCTGCGCCAGAACGGACTTCTGTACCGGATTCTTGACCGGTCATGCGATATCTTTCATCGACGGGAGTGTCACCCTCTTCTGTGGTTGGTATAGTTGTTTGGGTTCCAGGGTTATCTTGAGGGTCATTAAGATACTGATCTTGGCGATTGTCTTGAGGATTATTTGGTGTCATAATTTCCACTCTCTTAAAACGTTCTTCTCTAAGAATAGTGTTCGGTTTTTCGCAGGTATTCTATCCTCAGACATGACTAGCCCTATAACTTGAGGAGGAAATTGTACTTTGGTATTATCAACGTCCCGCCAATCCAGTCGCAATCAGGGTTACTCTCACTTCATCTTGCAGCCGATCGTCTATGTCTGCGCCAAACATTATATTAGCTTTAGCATTGAGATATTCATTGATTGTTTCCGCCGCCGTATTCACTTCTTGCAAGCTCATATCGCTACTTCCCTTTATATGAAAAATAACGGTTTTTGCTTCTTTAATCGAGCCACTCAATAAGGGAGAAGAAATTGCTGCCATAGCTGCCGATTTTGCTCTCGATTTTCCGGAACCTTGCCCAATTCCTATTTGTGCTATTCCAGAAGATGCGATCGCCTTTCGCAAATTGCCAAAATCCACATTCACTAAACCCGGTACATTGATAATATCGGAAATTGCTTCCACCGCCTGACACAACAAATCATCCACAACTCGAAACGCTTCTTTTATCGGCGTCCATTCTGAGATCGTCGTTAAAACTTTATCGATGGTAATCGCAATCAAAACGTCCGCTTTGTTCTGCAAATCTGCAATGCCTTCATTTGCTTTTTCGATGCGGCGTCGCCCTTCATGAACGAAAGGAAGCGTGACAATTCCTACTGTTAAAGCACCTTTTTCTTTAGCAATTTCTGCTATAATTGGTGCAGCGCCTGTGCCCGTACCGCCTCCCATTCCAGCCACAATAAATACTATATCGGATTGCTCGATCGCAGCTGCTATCTCCTGACGCGATTCTTTTGCGGCTTGTTCCCCAGTAGTTGGATCGGCACCAGCACTCATTCCTTGTGTCAAATTTTGTCCGATTTGCAAAATGTTGGGGGCAAATGATTGCGCTAATTCCTGAGCATCAGTGTTTATACACAAAAATTCAACACCTATGAGGCGGCTAGCCATTGCGCGGTTGATCGCTTTTTCGCCCGCTCCACCCACACCAATTACCTTGATTTTGATGTGAGGCCAATCTTCAATTTGGGGAGGCTGTATTGCGGCGAGTGCTTCCGATAAATTTGCGATCGCTTCCACTTCCGGTCTGGAACTAAACTGTTGGTTTAGATCATTCAGACCGGAACGCAAATTAATAATTTCCCCTTGCAATTGTTGATTTAGCTGGTCAATTGCGCTGTTGGTATTTTGTTGTATTTCTGCTAGCGCTGCTGCTTCCGATTTATCGCTCACTTGTTCGACCAAATCATCTATCTGAAAGCGCAGATTACCTATTTCTCCTTGCAGTTGTTCGTTTAAAAGGGCGATCGCGCTTTGACTTTCCTGTCTTATTTCTGCTACCTCGACTTCTTCCGATTTGTTGCTTAATTGGTCGGTCAAGTCATCTATTTGCGAGCGCAGATTTCCAATTTCTCCTTGCAATTGTTGGTTTAGCAGTGCGATCGCGCTTTTGCTTTCTTGTCTTACTTCTACTACCTCGACTTCTTCTGATTTGTTGCTTAATTGGTCGGTCAAGTCATCTATTTGCGAGCGCAGATTTCCAATTTCTCCTTGCAATTGTTGGTTTAATAGTGCGATCGCACTGCTACTTTCCTGTTGCATTTCTGCTATTACCGCCACTTCCGGTCTAGCAGCTAACTGTTCGGATATGTCATCGATTTGCACCCGCAGATTACTTATTTCTCCCTGTAATTGTCGATTTAATTGCTCTATTGCTCTCCGAGTTTCTTGTTGCACTTGAGTCAGCGCAGTTATTTCCGTTCTATCGCTAAATTTCTGATTTAGAGCATCAAGTTGAGCCCGGAAATTTGTTATTTCCGCTTGCATTTTAACTAACTGAGCGATCGCATTATTTGTTTCTTCTCGCACCTGGGGAAGCGCTTCTATTTCCGGGCGAGAATTGAAATTTCGAGTCAGCGCATCAAACTGACGGCGCACAGACAGGATTTCTACTTGGATTTGACGAAAATGGGCGATCGTGCTGCTCATTCCCTGCTGCACCTGTGGCAGTAATTCCGCTTCTGGTCTTGAGTTGAACTGTTGAACTAAATTCTCCAATTGAGACCGCCAATTTGCCAGTTCTGTTTCTACTTGATTCAATCGTTCGATCTCAGTGCTAGTTTCCTGTTCCGGCTGCGCCAGTACTTCTATTTCCCCTCTGCTGTTAAAGTTTTCAATTAAATTTTCTAACTGAGTGCGGAAAGCAGCTATTTCTGCTTGCATTGCACTGACTCGATCGCTGGCGCTGTTAGTATCCGCCGACATCTGCGGCAGTATTTCTATTTCCCTGCTGCTGTTAAAGTTTTCAACTAAATTTTCTAACTGAGTGCGGAAGGCAGCTATTTCTGCTTGCATTGCACTGACTCGATCGCTTGCCGTTCTCATGTCCGCCTGCATCTGCGGCAGTACTTCTATTTCCCTTCTGCTGTTAAAGTTTTCAATCAGATTTTCCAACTGAGTGCGGAAAGAAACTATTTCTCCTTCCATTTGACGCACTCGATCGCTTGCCGTTCTTATTTCTGCCTGCATCTGCGGCAGTGCTTCTATCTTTGTATCTTCTGTGCTATTGAGATTTTGAGTTATATTCTCGAACTGACGACTCAAGAAAACAATTTCTGCTTCCATTTTACGCATTTGAGCGCTGGCGCTACTGATTTCCTGCTGAATTTGTGGTAGACCTTCTACCTCCGGTCCTGCGCTCAACTGTTGAGTTAAAATTTCCACTTGTTCGCTTAAAGAAGCGAGATGATTTTGTGTTATTTGATGTAATTGTTCGCTTGTGCGATCGATTTCCTGCCGCATTTGTGGCAGAGCTTCTAATTCCGGGCGACTTCTAAATTGTCGAGTTAAATTCTCCAATTGCAAGCGCAAATTAGTAATATCTTCTTCTAGCCGCTTTGCGATCGCGCTTTCTTCTCCCACCTGCGGCGGTGCAGGCGTTTCCGGACGAGCGCTCAACTGTTCGGATAGAGCATCCAAACGCAGACGTATATTTGCAATATCTTCTTCTATAGCAGAGCGATCGGAAAGAAGTAACATCACCGCATTCAACTCTTCTGTTATGCCTGCGATTTCTTCTATTTCCGGTCGCTTTTGGAACTGTTGCGCTAATTCCTCTTGTCCTTCGGCTAGCGATTGCGTAAAGTTTTCTAACTTAGAAAGAGATTGCCCGATCGTATTTAAAGTTTGCTCCGGTAGCGCTTCAACTTGCTGATGCAGAGATTCAAAAATGTGATACAGCTGAGTAATAGCACTGCTGGTATCTTGCTGCATCTTTGCCAGTCCAGCTACCTCCGGTCTGGAGTCAAACTGTTCGTTTAACTCCTCCAATTGAGCGTGCAGATTGGTTATTTCTCTTTCTATTCCGGTCAAGTCAACTGCTTCTGGAATTGGCAAATTGTCGATCCGCAATCCCAAAACAGTCAGTTGCTCTCTGAATTGCTCTGTTAATAGTTGCAGTGACTTTTCCAGTTGTTGAATTGCTTGCGTTTCGGATCGCGCTTGAAACTGTTCGCTTAACTCCTGCTGTCGATTAGTTAGCGTCTGAGTTAAATTTTCCAATTCAGACAGAGACTGGGAAATAGGACTCAAGGTTTGGTCTGGCAGCGCTTGGACTTCCTGATGCAGAGACCTTACAGTTTGATGCAGCTCGCCGATCGCACTGCTGGTGTCCTGGTACATCTCCTGCTGCAATCGCTGTCGGTTAATCGTATTTAATGATAGCGCTACCGTCAGGGGTGCGGCAGCCGCAGCTACCTGACCGGTAACGCCAGCAGCGACGGTTCCCACAGCTGAGGCGGCAATGGAGATGTATTCAGTTATTTGTAGCCAATTACGCTGCGTAGACATTTTTCACACACCCACTAACCGCTAACAACTGCCTCGGAACTGGTGATTTGAGGCAACGGCGCTTCTGGCATCAAACGCCCGACTGCTTGCTTGACAAACGATTGCCAGAATGCCATTCTTTGATTTTGCTGAAATACTCTTTGTACTGTCTCGCGCAGGCGATCGAGTTTCAGAGAATTCTCCCCTTCCACAGTAACAGCATCCTGCTCCTGGAAATACTCGATTAAGCTAAGTCCTGCCAACCGAGTCAAGTAGGCGGCGCTGACTCCCTGCACCAAACCACCTGCAACATAAGTAATTGTGTTGCTTTTGAGGATTGTGGTAATTGTTTGGGTAGAAAGTTCCACCAAACCGAGTTTCAGCATTAAGCTTCCCATTGCTGCGGCTACAGTTTTCGCTTGTTCGAGGGAAAACTTTTGTCGATAAATATTGCTCAACTCTAAAATTAATTGAGCGTCGATCGCACCCGTCGCCACTAAGTCGAGTGCGGGTATGGGGATAGCAAAAGCTGTCGCTGCTGCGATCCACTGATATTGTTCGATCGCAGGTAAAGCGCGATCGCGTCTGATTTCATTCAACACCGATTTGGCTTCTGCTTTCAAAGCCATTGCTTGCCGCCAAGTTGTTGCCCACACCAACTGTTGATTTTGCTGCGCTACAATTTGGCTTAAGCGATCGGTTAGTGCTGTTATCTCCGGTACTGATTCTTCCAACCACTCCTGCACCGATCCATCTGTTTGATGCTGTCGCACTTTAATCGCTTTCGGAGATGCCGCGATCGCCACTACATCATTTGTTTCCAGCAATAACATCGTCCTTTGCTGTAGCTTTTGCAACACGACTTCTCGTTCTTCCGGTAAATACCGATCTTCTTGATTGAAGACAAGAACAGTGCGCTGGTTAGCTGCTTTTAGCTGCTGCAAAGTTTGATATTCTGGCTCTGTTAAATCGCCACAGGTAACAAATAATACTAAGTCCGCAGCGAGTGCCCTTGCGATTGCATCTTTCTCTGCGGTCAAACCGGCTTCATCAAGAGCGAACAATGTCGCTGTTTCTTGCAAAGTCACAGTTTGCGCGATTTGAGAAACCCAGTTCGACTGCAAAACTTGAATCAAAGTAGTTTTGCCTACCGCCTTGCCACCCGTCACCGCCAAGCTTATCTTTTTTCGGTCTAATTCTGCCGTCAGTTCGGCGGCTTTTTGACGCAGTTGGGAGATCGCATTGCACTGAGCTGCTTCTGATTCCACGAGAGCGATCGCGCTTTCTGCTTGGGCGATCGCTTTTTCTGCGGTCGATCGCTCCACCATCGGTAAGTCTAGCTGTAACTGGGTTTTTTTGGGTTCTTTTTTCTGCAATAGCAGTAAACCTCCGAGTGCGATCGCACCCAGTATACCAACTTCATCCATCTGCC
>NZ_JACJUP010000166.1:0-8628 GCF_014748295.1 Planktothrix sp. FACHB-1355
CCAAACATTTGCTATATTCCAGGGAAGTTGTGAATGTAAATCGATAAGTAGCCCTAGACTGTCCAGCAGTAGCGGGGCGCTGCGGCTGTCCGGATGCGGGTGTGTTTTGTGTCTGTGCGACGTAGAAGCGATGCGGAGCAATATTGTTTGGGAGTCGCCCATCAGTTTGACTGACTGCTGGAGAAGTTATTCCCAATAGTACAGCAGCTACATTTAAAAGAAAGGGTAACTTGATTGTCGATCGCTTGCTTGCTGAATAATAATTGATACTCATAATCGATGATTCCTCAATCAATTGAGTTTCATAGTTACCAACCACTGTCACCCCCAGGCTGAGATTGTGGAGTTGCAGGCTCGTCTGGGTTAACTCGAACATCAGAATCATCCGCAGGTTCAGGCTGTTGATTTCCGGAATTATCCGGAGTAACATCGCCAGAGTTATCTACAGGTTCTGGTGGTTGAGGAGTAGCAGCACCGTCAGTAGGTTGAAGACTTTGGATTAATTGCTGCGCTTTTTGATAAAAACGTCGATCGTCTTCATCGCGCATACCTTGTTGTTTGAGCAGGTCAACAGCTTTTTGCAAATCTTCGATCGCTCCGGGCCAATCTTGCAGTTGGCGACGCACAACACCGCGATTGTAATACGCTCTGGGTTCTTCGGGAACAAGCGCGACAACTCGATCGAAATCGGCAAGCATTCCCTCCGTATCTCCCAACGAGTTGCGAATTTTGCCGCGTTGGAAGAAAGCTTCAAAATCGTTAGGAGAACGAGTTAGATATTCGTTGAAATCTGCCAGCGCCCCTTCCTTATCCCGTTGGTTCCAGCGGGCAGCAGCACGGTTATAGTAGGCATTGGTATAATCTGGATTCAGCGTTATCGCTCGATCGTAATCTGCGATCGCTCCCTGCCAATCCTCTTGGTCAAAACGGATATTTCCCCTTTGCAAGAAAGCATTGGCTCTAGAAGGGTCGCGCTCGATCGCTTCGTTAAAAGATTTAACAGCTTCTTCTTTATTGCCTTGCGCTGCTTCCACCGCCCCCTTCTTTTCCCAATCAAACCCTGAATCTGGATTTTTGAGACGTTCGCTTGGGTTATCAGTACTGGGAGCGTTATCCCTTTTGATGTCAAGTTTACCCAACCCGTATTTTGATTTCTTTTCCCAAAAAATGTTGATCGGAACTGCGCCATTCCTATCCCCACTTCTCATACTAAAGCCGTCAGCTAATCCGATCGCACCACTCATTCCGTGAATGGCGATAACTCGACCATCCTTATCAAATACCGCGCCACCACTCATACCCACTTCGGTCTGAGCGTCGTAGCGCATCGTATAAGGCTCGAATCCTGGAGGAGAACCGACATTAAGGCGCTTGGTCACGACACCATCTGCAAATCTATATGGCCTTTGCGATCCGGATTTGCCCTGTATAGCCGGATAGCCAGATACAAAAATCAGTGCATTATTTTCGGCCTGATTCGCCGTCTCGGCTACCTTTACTTCTGGATAGGTTTTTTCGCTATTTCCAGTTGTAAATGTAACTATTGCCAAGTCAGACTCCACCACATCTCCCAGCTTGGTAACGCTTGTTACCTCATAGACCGGAGATCCCGGTTTCAAATTGTCAAAAGTACGAACAGTAAGCCGAGGCCGCTGATTACCAGATTTTTCGTAAGCTACTACGTGCAGGCAGGTCAGTACCGTGTAAGTATTGCCTTCTCGTTTGATAATTACTCCAGAACCTCCAAGACCTTCAGGGCTTTTACTATCGTTAGGATCGGCACCGCCTTTGAGATAATTAATCTGCACGGTCGCTGGATTCGCAATCTTGTAAACTGCTGCACCGATTTGACTGCGTTGGGCATCGGTTAAAGCAAAAACGGTTCCCTGAGAAAACAAAACTGCGGTTATAGTTGCTGTCCCAGCTAGGAGGCTAGAAGGAAAATTAAAAGCAGAAAAACTTACTTTCATAAGCTACTATCACTCGTAAACCAATTATGAGATGCCGCAATTTGGCAGAATTTTACAAATAAATATGGGAGGAAGAACCTGGGAACTTGGATAAATTCCCAGGCTTGAGGGGGCGATGCTAAAATTAACTGGGCTAAGTTAAAAACCCTCCTCGATCGTCTGACTACCACGAACCACCCTGACTGCCTCCCGTTTCAGGAGCTGGAACATCGTTAGAGTTATTTTGATTGCTGTTGCCTTCATCAGATGGGCTGACGTTCGGTGAAGCCCCAGCTTCATTCTCATCATCCACCGTTTCGCGACCACCTGCGGCGAAAGCTTCATCTACAGCTGCTTCCATATTTACAGTTGGTTCGTCATCTTCGGTTTCCCGCAGACTGGGAGTGTTAGCACCAGTACCGAAACGCAACAAACTGGATAGGGCTGCGCCAGGGTCTCTGATACTCTCTGGATTGGTGAGGGTAAACAGAGTATTGCTGTTGTTACAGCGCGATCGAGTATTGACGTAACAAATCACCGTTTGACCGTTGACCTTGCCGGTAGTCAGCAGCAGATTCCGCAAGCTGCCACCATTCTGGGCAACTGCATTTGTCAATCGCTGGGAGACTGTTTGGCAGCGCTGTTGTGGGGTAAACTCAGCGCTAACGTATCTTTCCCAAATAATCATCGGGGCTGAGGTTTTGCCTCCTCTTTGTGCAACGGTGGCATAGGCATTACCAGAGCGAACGCAGCGGAAGGTAGTGGAACTACTTTGGGCTTGGGCTTGAGTCTGGAAGACCGCACTACCGGAAAAAATAAGGGCAGTGACCGCAATAAGGTTACTAAGTGGCTTTTTAAACATAAAGTATATCTTTGGTAAGATTGCTTTTATGGGTTTATATATATTATGATGGTATGTTTAATTTTCATTGTCCATAAAAATCCGCTGTTAAAGTCAAATCTTGACCAAAAATTTATATTTGGGAGATGCAGCGATCGCCCAAACAGCCTCATCTATTTTGGTGGTGAAGAAAAATCGGTATTTTAACAAGATGCGATCGCTCTACAGCACACCAATGCAACGAGAGAAATTTCCCAAACTCCCAAAAGAGTATTAAGATAAGCACCCCTCACTACAGAACTGAGGGCACAATAACCATAACGAGACTAAGAGGTTCTGCGACTGATGCAGCCGATACGCACATTTAACGTTACACCTTCTCTACCACCGCGACTGGAACCCCTGCGGAAGCTAGCCTACAACCTCCACTGGGATTGGAACGTCGAAACCAAAGACTTATTCCGCCGTCTCGATCGAGACCTGTGGGAATCAAGTCGTCACAATCCAGTATTAATGTTGGGCACCATCTCGCAAACGCGATTGCAAGAACTAGCCGAAGACGAAGGCTTTATCGCCCAGATGGAAAGAGCTGTTCAACAGTTAGAGGACTACCACCATCGATTAACCTGGTATCACAAAAAGCGCAAACTGGGGCAACAGGTAAAGCAGATGGGGAGTATGGAAGGAGATGACTCATCTCAATCCAAAATCCAAAATTCTGAGTGCTACGTCTACTTTTCAATGGAATTTGGCCTTGCAGATTGCGTGCCCATCTACTCCGGCGGTTTGGGCGTCCTCGCTGGGGATCACCTCAAATCTGCCAGCGACTTGGGTCTTCCCTTAGTTGGCGTCGGATTGCTTTACCAAGAAGGTTATTTCAGCCAATTTCTCAACGCGGATGGTTGGCAGAGCGAACACTACCCGATCAACGACTTCTATAATATGCCCCTGCATCTGGAATGCCATCCAGATGGTACAGAAATCAGGATTGAGGTAGATTATCCAGGTCGCAAAGTTTACGCTCGCATTTGGCGTATCCAAGTAGGAACCGTACCGCTATACCTGTTGGATACAAACATTGATGCCAATGCCAGCCAATACGACCACGATATCACCGATCGATTGTACGGCGGCGACATCGATATGCGAATTCACCAAGAGATGATGCTGGGAATTGGCGGCGTGCGGGCGTTAAGGGCGCTGGGGTTGAAACCGACCGCCTACCACATGAACGAGGGACACTCGGCCTTTTTATCCCTGGAACGCATCCGCGTACTGATGCAAGAAGAGGGATTGAGCTACGCACAAGCTACCGCAGTTGTCAAGTCGAGTAGCATTTTTACCACCCACACCCCCGTGCCCGCAGGGATCGACTTGTTCCCGCCAGACAAGGTGATGTATTACCTGGGTTACTACGGCGATGGTTTTGGTCTAAAGCGAGAAGAATTTTTAGCATTAGGACGGGAGGAAACGGGCGACCTGACGGCACCTTTCAGCATGGCAATTCTAGCCATTAAAATGGCGACATTTGTCAACGGGGTTGCCCAACTGCACGGCGTCGTGTCGCGATCGATGTTTAAGGGATTGTGGCCGGATTTACCTTTGGAAGAAGTGCCCATCACAGCCATTACTAACGGCGTCCACGCCCGCAGCTGCGTGTCTCCAGTCATGCAAGGTTTGTACGATCGCTACCTTGGCCCTCGATGGGAACGGGCGGGAAGTACCGACCCCCTGTGGGAACGGGTGACTTCGATTCCCGATGAAGAATTGTGGCG
Organism: Planktothrix sp. FACHB-1355; assembly: GCF_014748295.1. Lineage (NCBI taxonomy): Bacteria > Bacillati > Cyanobacteriota > Cyanophyceae > Oscillatoriales > Microcoleaceae > Planktothrix > Planktothrix sp. FACHB-1355. The sequence goes on from NZ_JACJUP010000166.1 coordinate 4,566, forward strand.
CTATCACGAACGTTGCCGCGCTGAGTTGGTAGTATTTGTGCGGGAGCGATTGGCCCAAAAGCTGCGCGATCGCGGTGCCTCCCCAGCCGAAATCGGCCATGCAGGTGAAGTCCTCGACCCAGGCGTCTTGACAATTGGCTTTGCTCGTCGTTTCGCTACCTATAAGCGGGCTACCCTGTGGATGCGGGATAGGGAAAGGATTAAGCGAATTTTACAGGCCAACAAAAAGCGCAAGGTGCAGTTTATCATCGCCGGTAAAGCCCATCCCCACGATATTCCAGGCAAAGAACTGATCCGCGAAATCAACCACTTTATTCGCGAAGAAGGAATGAGCCGCAGTGTCGTATTTATCCCGGATTATGACTTGCACGTAGGGCGGTTGATGGTGGCAGGTTGCGATGTTTGGCTGAATACACCCAGGCGTCCGCGAGAAGCATCGGGCACCAGCGGTATGAAGGCATCGATGAATGGACTGTTAAATTTGAGCGTTTTGGACGGTTGGTGGGATGAGGCAGATTATGTCCGCACCGGCTGGCCGATCGGTCACGGGGAAGATTACGATGACCTTAACTACCAGGATCTTGTCGAAGCGAACTCCCTATACGAATTGCTGGAACAGGAAGTGGTTCCTTTGTTCTACGAACGGGATACGGAAGATATCCCTCGCGGTTGGGTGAGCAAAATGAAAGATGCGATCCGCTTAAATTGTCCTTTCTTCAATACAGCGCGGATGGTGCGGGAATATGGGACGCGGGCGTATTTTGCGGCGAGCGATCGCTACTTTACAATGACAAGAGAAGGATACAGACCAGCCAGAGAGTTAGCTGATTGGAAAAATAAGCTGTTCGATCGATGGTACAAGATGAAGATCGAAAGCATTGATGTATCTGGGGGAAGCCAAATCCAGGTAGGCCAAACTATTAATGTTAAAGCGCGAATCGATCTGGCGGATTTAAGTGCTGATGACTTGCAAGTACAGCTTTACACCGGTTTGGTGAACGCCAGCGGAGATATTGTCAATGGTGTGCCAGCTGTGATGGAATACCAGGGTCAAGATCCTCAGTCCGGAACAAGCATTTACACAGGTAACATTACCTACACCTATAGCGGTCTACAGGGAATGTCTCTGCGTATTTTGCCGAAACACGAATATCTCAGCAGTCCCTACGATTTGGGATTGATTCTCTGGGCACAATAACAAGAAAGGGAGAGGGGTCAAAAGTCAAAAGTCAAAAGTCAAAAGTCAAAATTCCTCTTACCTCTTCCCTCTCCCCTCTTCCCTCTTCCCTCTTCCCTAACCCCTAGCCCCTAGCCCCTCTTCCCTCTCCCCTCTTCCCTCTTCCCTAACCCCTAGCCCCTAGCCCCTAACTCCTATCTCCTATGTCAAAAGTATTAGTTGTGGACGATCTAGCTACCGAGCTAGAAATTATATGCCGAATTTTACAAGAGGCGGGAATTTCTGTCGATCGAGCTAGCGATGGAGATGAAGCGATCGCCCGTATCCAGGAATCGCCTCCCGACCTTGTTGTTTTAGATGTCGTGATGCCACGGATGAACGGGTTTGAGGTAGTACGAGAACTGCGAGAAAACCCAAAAACCAAACACTTACCAGTGGTATTTTGCTCCCAAAAAAATACTGAAATTGACAAAATTTGGGGCATGGATATGGGAGCAGATGCCTATATCACTAAACCTTTTGACCCGCAACAATTAATCAACATCGTTAAAAAGCTAATGGGTAATAACTAATAGTTAATATTTGGTGGTTATTTTGGGAAAAAAGATTGGTAATAGCCAATAAATTACATCAAAATCCAAGCAAAAAAAGAACATACTGTCTTAGCAATGGCTAACGATCGATGACTAAATTCATTATTTTTGGTCAAGATAAAAGCTTGTTTGCTCTCGCTCTGGCTTCAGTTCGAGAAGTACTTTTTTTTAATCAACAACTCATTACACCCGTACCGAACACTCTCCCTTTTGTGCTGGGAATAACCAACCTGCGGGGTGAAATTATAGCAGTAATGGATTTCGGTCATTTTATCGGTATAAAAGATCGTGGCTTGTCCGGTCGCTTAAAAATATTGCCGCCGCACCAGCCCGGTACAGTTGATTGGCATTCGCCCGACTGTCGTATTCTAGTAGTGGAAGCTCCCGATCCTAACGATGTAAGACTATTACCGATGCGGATGGGATTGGCGGTTTCCTTTGTAGAAGGAGTGGTACACCTGAATACCGATCGCATTGTATCGGCACAAGAGGTTAGTGAAGAATTAGCTCCTTTCTTGCGTGGATTATATGAAGATCGGGGTCGTCTGCTGATGATTGTAGATATAGAAGCGATATCGCTAACGCGGGATCGGTGGGTTAGTCCAATCGTGGTGTAAGTTTATCCAAACGCTTGGTCATCATCGATCGCTGTTCGGGAAAAATGGTTCTTTAGTTTTGAGGATGCCTAGCGGAGGAGCTTTATTTAATATGGAATATTATGTCAATGGAAGAGACGAACGAATGACCCATGAGCGTATCGCTCGGCTGCAAAACTTATCTAGGAAAGCCAGTATTGCAGTTATAGCGATCGGCTGCACAGTCATCCTGGGTTGGATGTTTAACATTCCCCTTTTTAAAAGCGTTTTCCCCGCTTTAGTCAGTATGAAAGTCAATACTGCCTTATGCTTTATCTTGGCAGGTGCAGCTTTGTGGATATGGCATAAATCTCAGGGGATGGAAGAGAGGAACAACTCCACTTTGTCCCACGAGGAGGGGAGAAGGGCAGAGGGACAGAGAGACAGAAGCGAACAGGAGATTTCCCACTCTCCAACTCTGAATCTGCGACGCTGGGTGCAAGTGTGTGCGGGTGTCGTTTTGTTAATCGGCTTGCTCACATTGTTACAGTATGCTTTGCAAAGAGACTTTGGCATCGATCAACTTCTGTTTAAAGACTCAGCAAAGGCTGTCGGGACTTCTGCCCCCGGTCGGATGGGTGCCAATACAGCTGTGAATTTTGTTTTCTTGGGCTGTGCGCTGCTATTTTTAGTGGGAAATTACACTAACTATCAAGCAGCTCAAATCTTGAGCTTAGCCAGTTTTTTCGTAGCCTTTGTAGGGTTGTTGGGCTATGCCTATAGCATCTCATCCCTTTACGGGATAAATTCCTACACGCAAATGGCTTTGCACACAGCGGTTACCTTTTCGATCCTCTGCATAGGTATCCTGTGCGCCTGTCCGGACAAAGGGGTGATGAGCGTTTTCACAAATCAGAATGCGGGGGGTATGATGGCTCGGCGTCTCGCTTCCGCAGCGATCGGCATTCCTCCTATCGTCGGTTGGTTAATTTTAACAGGATATCGCGCCAAAAACTACAACACCGACCTTGCCATATCCCTGCAAGCAGTTTTTAACGTAGCAGTTTTTGGCGCGATCGTTTGGTGGACTGCCAAAACCCTAAGTACCCTCGATCTCAAGCGCCAGCGAGCTGAAGAGCAACTTCGTGCCCTGAATGCGGAACTCGAACAACGTGTGAATGAACGGACGGCAGAGTTAACTCATTCCAATAATGAACTCCAACAACTGCAAAATGAATTAAAGATGCGTCAGTACGCTCTTAATGAAGCGGCAATTGTCAGCGAAACAGATACAAATGGCACTATTATTTATGTCAATAAAAAGTTTTGTGAAATTTCTGGATACAGCAGTGAAGAAATGTTAGAGCAAAACCATCGCCTGGTTAACTCAGGGCATCACCCCCAATCATTTTTCGCAGATATGTGGATAACCATTTCTCAAGGTAAAGTATGGAAAGCCGAAATCAAAAACAAGCGTAAAGATGGCTCATTTTATTGGGTTGATTCTACAATCGCACCTATATTCGATGCCAATCATCGGATTATTAAATATATTAGTATCCGCTATGATATTACAGAACGAAAACAAGTAGAAGAAAGATTGCAAAAATTGGCAGCAGAACGCCAAGCGGAAGCAGATTCGCTCACCCAACAAGTGCTGAAGTTGCTCAATGAAATCAAAGGAGCCGCCAAGGGAGACTTAACAGTACGAGCGCAAG
>NZ_JACJUP010000167.1:0-8611 GCF_014748295.1 Planktothrix sp. FACHB-1355
AGCGTCGATTAATTCCTATATAAAAAGGTATCCGGAAAGAGATATTAAAGGATTAATTGAGAAGTGGGTTGCCAAGATGCAAAGAAGCAATGATTTGTTCGCTCGATTTGAAAACAAAAAAATGAAAATTCGTTATGAAGAACTAGCAACAAATCCAGAATTAGTCGTTGGCAATATCTGTAAATTCCTAGAAATAGATTATCAGCCAGATATGCTGAATTTCTACCAGCACGAACATCATCCGCTGGGTGGAAATGACGGTACTCTTATTTTAGTTGCCAAAGGACAAGGAGAGAAGGGAAAAGAAGCTTTTGTCAATAGTTCTAACTGGAAGATCGATTATTACCGGAATCATAACCTGGGAATTAAGTTAGACGATCGCTGGAAGCAGGAACTAGATCCAGCTATTCAAAGTTTGTTTCAAGAAATAGCGGGCAAAGAGAACGAAGAGTTACAGTGGAATTAAAGTTAATATTATGAATAGAGCGGATAATTTGAATCTGCTTGATAGAAACTTTTGGCAACAGTTGTGGGTCATCGCCAAACCTTACTGGGTTTCGCCAGAAAAAAAGAGAGCGATCGCATTGCTGTTAGCGTTGGTGGTTTTGAGAATAGCGGTCAGTCTAATTCAGGTATACAGAATTTATCTGGAAAGAGACTTTATGACCGCGATTTCTGAAAAGCAAGTTGAAACATTTTTTCAAGTATTATCCGTCTACTTCTGTATGTTTGTCTTAGCTACCCCCATACAGACAGCACGCCGATATGTAGAAGAAAAATTAGGTTTGCACTGGCGCAGGTGGATGACCGATAATTTTCTCAATAAATATTTCCGCGATCGCGCTTACTACGAAATCGAACATAACAACAAAGTTGACAACCCAGACCAGCGAATTTCCGAAGATATCAAATCCTTTACCAAGGGCGCTCTCACATTTTTATTGATTATCATAGGTGAGGGTTTTGACCTGATTCTTTTTATCGGCGTTCTTTGGTCTATTTCTCCTACCCTGGTGACTGTAGTCATCCTATACTCCGGTTTGGGTACTGCGATCGTAGTTTTGGGAATGAGGGTATTAATAAAATTAAACTTTATTCAACTCAAACGAGAAGCTGACTTTCGTTTTGGCTTAATTCATGTGCGAGAAAATGCCGAATCGATCGCTTTTTATCGGGGTGAAGCTCAAGAGTTAGGGCAAGTTAAAGAGCGTTTTAATAAAGTTTACAGCAACTTCGATCGCATCATTAATTGGCAACGAAATCTAGAATTTATTACCAGAGGTTATAACAATATCGATAATGCCATACCAGCTTTAATTGTGGCTCCTATGTATTTTGCCGGACAAGTTCAGTTTGGAGTTATCCTGCAATCAATTAAGGCTTTTAAAAATGTTTTAGAGTCATTGTCAATCATAGTAAATAACTTTGATAATCTCAGCGCTTTTGCCGCTGGAGTGCATCGCTTAACAACTTTTGAAGAAACTTTATCAGCACCCCATTCTTCCCTTTCTGGCGCTACTTCGATCGATACAGTTGTCGATTCTCAGGTGTCTTTGGAACATATTACTTTGTTTACCCCAAAGCAAGAAAAGCTTTTAGTCAGAGATGTTTCAGTTGCGCTACAACCGGGTGAAGGGTTGTTAATTATGGGGCAAAGCGGTTCGGGAAAGAGTTCTTTATTGAGAGCGATCGCCGGTTTGTGGACTGCTGGTACCGGGCGTTTGGTGCGACCGCAACTGGAAGAAATGTTATTCTTACCCCAGCGACCTTATATGCTTTTGGGTTCCCTGCGACTACAGCTATTGTATCCCAACACCGATCGTCATATTCCAGACGATCGACTTTATGAAGTTTTGAAGATGGTAAATTTAGCTGAGTTACCGGAAAGAGTTGGTGGTTTTGATATTGAATTAGACTGGGCAAATATTTTATCCTTGGGAGAACAACAGCGTTTGGCATTTGCGCGACTGCTGCTGACAAAACCGCGCTATGCCATTTTAGATGAATCGACCAGCGCTTTGGATGTCAAAAACGAGCGACTTCTTTATCAACATTTGCAAGCGAACGGTACAACTTTGATTAGTGTCGGTCATCGTCCCAGCTTGTTAGCATTTCACCAGCAAGTTTTGGAAATAGAAGGAAATACTAATTGGCGACTCGTTCCGGCACAAGATTACCAGTAGGGTGGACAATGCCCACCTTAGCCCACCTATAAATTGGGATGAGCGATCGCTCTATCAATGGCCAGAAGAAATCGATTTATAGAGATTCTCAATCATCTTTTCTATCTCTGGCGGCATTGCCGAAAAATAAATGTAAAAACCGCCGCTATCTGACTTCTTCTCTATAACTTTGGCATAGACATCTTCACTAGGTTTGCCTGACTCATCTGCTATTAAAAAGTTCAGTTTGATATTCGTTAAAGGAGGAATCCCACTTTCACAAGTTATCTTTCCTCCCTTAGCCGAAAGCTCTACCAAACAGCCGCTTAACATAGAGTCGCTGACGTGCTTGCCATCCAGGACAGCATATTGCAGGGAGATTTTTTCAGAAAGGGAAAAGTATAGTTCTTCCTGTTTATTTAAATAGAGGTTATACGGTTCGTCGATCCCCCCAATATCGTAGATAGTAATCGGCTCTTTAACTCCTTTCGGTTGTACCTGCTTTTTGCCGTCGATTCTCAGTTTGGCTTTAACTGCATCCAAGGTTGATTGAGATATGAGAATTTGACCTTCTGTGGTATACGATTCGATGCGATAAGTCAAATTCACCTGAGAGCCAACCACACCATACTTAGTGCGTTTGGTTGAACCGATATTGCCCACAACTACTTCGCCAGTGTTGATCCCGATCCCCATTTTTAAGGGCGATACACCTAACTTGTTCATCTCTTCGTTAACGGGAATCATCGCCGACTGCATAGCAATAGCACAAGCAATTGCTCTTTCCGCATCATCTTCTCTACCTGTGGGGGCACCAAATAAAACTAAAATGCCATCGCCCATAAATTCATCAATGGTACCCTTATATTCGGTAATGACATCAGCCATATATCCCAAATAAATGTTGAGAATTTTAACTACTTCTTCCGGAGGCAATCGTTCGGATGTGGCTGTGAATCCTCGTAAATCCGAAGTTAATATGGTAATTTTTCGCCGTTCGCCGCCGAGTTTAGCTCCGGTGGGATTTTCTAATAGATTGGCGACCACATCATCGGTGAGATAGCGACCGAAAGTTTTGCGAATATCTTTGGCGGTTTTAGCAACATAAGCGGTGATAGCTACAACAGAACCTCCCATTGCCAAAAGCGAGGGAATTACGGGAATCCACCAGCCATTTATAAATGCTAAAAAACTGCCACCGATCAGACTGCCGCCAGCAACTACAAAGCCAGTAGATAGGAGGAGGACTTCTTTTTTCGTGACTCCCATATCTCGCTGTACCCAAGCCAATGCAGCGCCTACTACCGCCCAAGCTAAAATCCACAGCCACTCAAGGGGTTCGCTCCAAGATTGGATGGCACTCCGACCGTCAATCGCCGCGCTCAAAAGGTGACTGGCTATATTGGCGTGGATTTCTACTCCCGGCATTTGTTGTAGAGATCCGAATTGAGCGATGCTGTAGGGTGTGTAGAAGAGGTCGTTGAGACTGCGAGCGCTGGCACCAATTAATGCTATGCGATCGCGCATCAGCTGGGGTGGAATTTTGTTTTCCAGCACTTCTGTCATCGTGATGCGGGGAAAAGTCCCCGCAGGCCCGCGATAGTTTAAGAAAATTTGGTAGCCTTTATCTTCTGCATTAATATAGCTGCCATCATTACCATTAAAAGGAACAAGTACAGCCTTACCCAGCTTGTATTTCTGCTGCGATCCATCCAGAATCTCTGGCTTAATGCCTTCCTTGTTCAGATATGTTAAAGCTAGCTTTACTCCCAATCCGTCTAAAGTTGCTTCGTTCTCGTATAAAGCTCGATCCTTCGTGACTGGCACAGTTAAATAAAATCGGCGAATTACGCCATCTCCATCCCACGGGAAATCGTTGGCGGCAACTTGGTCGGGATATTTTAATCCTGGCGGTGCGCTAACTGTGTCCTGCTCAATATTACCGGCGACTTTCCTGACGCCAAAGAGATTAGGCGTACTCGCATACAGATTGCGTAACGCCTGATAACCCGGTTCCACAGGCTTTTCTTGCTTCAGTAAATCGGGTGAAGTCTTAAACAAGTTCACCAGATTCTCGTAGTCTGGGGGTACTTGCAAATCTCGATACAAATCGAGGCCAATCGCTCTAGGTTGCTGTGCCTTAATATTACCCAGCAATTTAGCCAGAACAGCATCAGGCATTGGCCATAGTTTGACTTTGCGGACATCGGCTTCCGTGATATCCACGATAATTATGCGATCGTCAACTGCTTCTCTGGGACGCAGGATAAAAAATCGATCCAGCAATGTCAACTCGAATATTTGTAAAAATCCGATCGAGCGCATAAGCAGCACTATTATCGTGACGCTAGGAGCAGCGATTAATATGCCCCGCCATTGCCAAAGAAACTTTTTGAGGTTTGTTCGCATAGCTTTTATTTGCCCGATGATTAATTATCCCTTGTTCCGCAACTGTTTAGCAGAGTAGCTTTGAATATATTCTGGCTCTGCTCGATCGCCTCAGATAGAGGTATGAGCCGCTCTTTTAAGTTTCCACTATTGACAAAATATTCTGCTTGTGTTAACTTACTCAAACTCATCGGTGCTTTTAAGGCCAAATTAGCTCCAAAAAGCAACTGTTAACAAAGTATATTTTGCCATAGCTTGAGTTAAGTTACTTCCGATCGCGCTTTTGGTTTTTTACAGTTATAGGTTAAATCATTTTAACTAGAGCTTCTATAAAATTCACTAGAGCTTGTATAAAATTTTATAAACCTTGCTTGCAGTCTGTTCCGTAATTAGTGATATTCTACGTTTTAGGTATATTAACCTTAAAGGTTGATACACACAGGATTTTAGGTATTGTTGTATCTAAGGATACTCATTTTGCCAAACATAGCAGTAACTGAAAAAAATGGACTGGCTAACGCAAGAAATCTTAACCCAATTATTTAACCTGTTCACAGCTAGTTTGTTTAAACTGGGAGATTATTCTGTATCGATTAGTTCAATATTTGTACTGGTAATATCGCTATTAATAGCTATTTTTACTTCTAAGGCTCTTAGTAATTTCCTGAAAGAGCGGCTGCTGGTCAGAATGGGAATTGACGAGGGAAACCGGGAAGCGATCGCCGTAATCGTTCGTTACGCAACAGCAGCTTTAGGCATCCTGATCGTATTACAAAGCATTGGTTTTAACCTGGCTTCTCTAGCCGTATTAGCCGGAGGTTTAGGAGTGGGGCTGGGCTTCGGCGTCCAAGATTTAACCACCAACTTTGTCAGCGGTTTGACATTATTGGTCGATCGACCGATCAAGGTGGGAGACTATATTGAACTAGAAAATATCACGGGAACAGTCAAGAAAATATCTATTCGTTCAACTATCATCAATACCAATGATGATAGCTCGGTGATTGTTCCCAACAGCAGCATGATTGGCAACAAAATTGTTAACTGGAGCTACGATAGCTCCTACTGCTGTCTCCGGATACCCGTAGTAGTAGCCGATGATAACGATCCCCTGCTAGTGACTGAATCACTTTTAAGCGCTGCTTATATGGAATCGGCAATTTTATACAACCCCAATCCCAGAGTGCTGTTTGTAGGTTTTACCGGACAGGGCTTTAAATTTGAACTTTTAGCTTGGCTTGACAAACCCAATAAAATAGAATTAATTAAAAGTTCTTTGAATTTTGCCATTGAATACAATTTCCGTGAAAATGGCATTAAATTTCCCACGGACGACAGAAATTTGTGGTTCCAAAATCCAGAGGTTTTCGCACCCTTGTTGCAGAAACAAAGCTCAACGAAAATCGACCCAAAAAAAGAAACGGATATTACTGCAAGTGGCGATTCAGCTTTACAGATAGCGCCTATTCCAGCCAAGCAATTGCCTCTCCACGATTTATTGCGCCAAATAGTATATTTTCAAAATCTTAACGACTTAGAACTGCGGCAATTCATTGAAGCTGGTTATCGGCAACGCTTGGTGCCATCCCAAATTTTATTTCGCGAAAACGACCCAGGAGATGCGTTTTTTATCATTTTGGAAGGAACTGTAGAAGTTTTTGTGGAAAAAATTAACAAACACCTTGTCAACCTGACTGTGGGTCAATTCTTTGGAGAGCTGGCTTTGATGCTTGGAATTCCGCGCACTGCGACTGTAAGGGCCATAGAAGAAACCATTTTATTCGCTATAAACAAAGCTGGTTTCCAACAACTTTTACAAGAACATCCTGAGTTATTCGAGGAGATCGTTAAAGCATTAGGGAACCATCAAGAAGAACTAACGGCTAGACAAAAACAGCTACGAGAAATGGGTTTGGTCGATACAGCAGAAGACGACCAAAACCCTGTGGCTTGGGTGAGAAAGCGGCTGCAAAATCTTTTCAATCTTTAACTCAGTCATCGACTGCTTGCAAGTTCTCACCCTATGCAAGGATTTTGGATTGGCTGGGCAATGAGCAGACAAAGCTTGAAATTCGGAAAAAATTTTTGAAGATTACCCTTGAAATGGGAGGCTTGAAACCGCTTTTTCGATCCCGGATGAGAGCCAAGGCCCTTAAAATCACATTACTATAAATTGTCCAGCTAATCGTTCCAGTCAACCCCACAGCAAGTTAGAATTTTTTAATAATTTCTTCCCTAAAGAGGGTGATATTTTACGCGAGTAGTGGTAAAGAAAGGCATATCGTTGATAGAATACTACCGGAGAGTTAGGCCGTGTTATAGATTGTGATGACATTGCTTGAGCGTACCCAAACTGGGTACTGCATTCACTGACACTAACAGCTAAATATTTGAGGCAGGCACCAATGGTTCCTATTTTAAGCTTTGCAACCGCGCTCCCGGGATTTTTACCATCTCTACCAAATAACTTTGCCTTTTTCCTCATCGTATTGATCGGGGGGGGAATTGTAGCTTTTGTACTGTACATATTGCTCTTTTACGTGCTGCGAGCGTTGTTTCGCCAAATGGAAAACGATGCAGCCCTCGTCAGCTTGAGTGTTTCTCGCGGTCCAGTTCTAGTCATTTTCATACTGCTCAGCTTAAAAATTGCATTTGAGCAATTGAGCGGCGAAGGAATTCTGGGTTGGCTGGAAAAAACAATCGACGGATTCCTGATCCTGTGCGTTACTCACTGGATTTCTCAGTTATTTACTCAAGTTGTCGTCTATTACTTGAAAGCCTATGCCCGCAAAACTGAGGCGGTCTGGGACGACGTATTAATACCTATCCTCGATCGCACTATCCCCGTCCTAGCTTACCTGCTCGGTTTCTCCCTTTTCTTGCAAACATTAGGGGTTGACCTCACAGGAATCGGCTTAGCGGTAGGCAGTATTACCGTTGTAATTGGTTTAGCGGTCAAAGATATTTTAGCAAACTTCTTCAGCGGGTTAGTTTTGTTAGTCGATACGCCCTTTCAATTTGGCGATGTCATCTCCGCGAACGGGTCACTAGCAGTCATCAAAAATATCGGCATCCGCGTCACCAAACTCTACATGATCGATACCCACTGCGAAGTGTATGTGCCAAATTCGTCTTTGGGAAATCAAGACATCATTAACCTCAGTCGTCCTACTCCTCACTACGCTTATTCAATCAAAATCGGAGTCCGAGTAGATGCCGACCCGGTTGCCGCCACAAAAATCTTGAAAGAAATTGTGCTCGGACATCCAGATACATTGGGTACTCTTGAGGAGAAGCTGCAATTTTTAGACAAATTTTATGTTTGGGATGAAGCACAGCCAGGTAAGCTTTCCAAAAAGGAAGCCGGACGCATCCGCGTGTTGGCAGAAATTGATGTGAACAAACAACTGCAAAAAATTGAAGAAGAAGTAGAGGATTTGGTTAACAAAATCAAAAGTCTTGAAAGAGGCGGATTGGATCTGGACGAGCTCAAAGTAGTTCTGAAAGAATACTTAGATGTGGTGAACTTGGTTGGCTTACGAGTAGTAACAGAACGCAAAGGCAAGCGGGTGCGCTCTCGACTAGAGGAACAACAAGAACCTGCTCTGAAAACATCGCTGATCGGATTGATTAGAACCTGGTACGAAGCCTGGTTAAAAGACCCAGACTTGGTAGCGGAAGATCGCTTGATTTTACCAGAGGAATGGGAACAAAAAATTGAAGTTCTGAAGACCAAAATGAACAAACTTTATCAAAAAATGGCCAACCCCGGCGGAGATGAAACCAGGTTGGATGATTACGCAGTAAAGTTTGTAGAGTGGTTGCGAGAGAACTTCAAAGAGTCCAAAAATGCTTGGAAAGAGCCGAAGGTTCGACTGGATAACATCACTGGTGGCGGTATGGAATTTACCGTAAAATACTACGTTGACAATATCAAGTTAGAACATTGGGAGCGAGGCTACCGCGTCAACAACGAAGTGCGAAGAGAAATGATCAGGCGCTTGAGACAAGCTTACATTTACAACTCATAAAACATTCAAATTGCAGGGCTTGTTGAGAAG
>NZ_JACJUP010000168.1:0-8600 GCF_014748295.1 Planktothrix sp. FACHB-1355
GCTGATGAGGATAGCGGCAGAGATGATCCACCAGCGCGATCGCTGCTTGTTTACCTGTAATTTCATGGGGATACCTCAACTTTTTTGGGGGCATAATATTCCGGTTTGCGTAATTCGGGAATAGAGATGGCAAACATTAATAGTGTGCGGCTACAGGTAATCGCTGTAAACATACTCACCGCCACACCCAACGCCAGAGTCAGCGCAAAACCCTTCACCAAACCGCTGCCCAACCAAAACAAAGCGCCACAGGCAATCCACGTTGTCACGTTACTATCCAAAATACTAGAAAAAGCGCGGTAAAACCCCGACTCAACGGCGCGATACAAACTCTTACCCGCACGCAATTCTTCTCGCGTCCGCTCAAAAATCAGCACGTTGGCATCAACTGCCATCCCGATACTGAGAATAAAACCGGCAATTCCAGGCAAAGTGAGGGTAACATTTACCAAAGCGAAGCTAGCTAGAGTTAGCAAACTATACACTATCAAAGCTAGGTCAGCAATTAACCCAGGCAGTCGATAGTAAAACACCATAAAGATTAAGACCAAAAACAGACCAGCCATACCTGCATAGATACTGCTTTGGATGCTATCTTTACCTAGCGTGGCACCCACCGTGCGGTTCTCCACTATTTCTACCGGCACAGGTAACGCACCGCCTTTAAGCTGGATCGCCAAATCTTGGGCTTCTTGTACGGTAAAGCGTCCGCTAATTTCAGCACTTCCGCCTGTAATACCCGCTTGGGCGTACTTAACGTCCACGGTAGCAGCGCTGATCAATTCGTTGTCTAGGAAAATGCCCAAAGTGCGTCCGGTACCGGCGATGTTTTTAGTCAGTTCCGCAAACAAATCGCCGCCCTGACCGTCAAAACGCAGCGCTACACTCCAATTAACGGCAGCTTGATCGGTGGTGGCGAAGGCATCTTTGAGGTTTTTGCCGGTGAGTGGGGGGTTGGTGCGTTCGTACAAAGATGCGATCGCTTCGTTGCTGCTGTTAATTTTCGTCTGAATTTCTGCCAGCTTGGTTTTATCCCCAGCCTTTCTCAACTGTTCTCGCTGTGCTTTCAATTCCCGCGCTATCTGTTGTTCGGCAAATAGCTGCGCTTCCGTACCGGGCTTTTGTTTGCGAAAATCTAATTGAGCTGTGCCACCCAGCACTCTTTCCGCCTGTTGCGGATCGCTTACTCCCGGCAACTGCACTACAATCTGATCTTGCCCTACAGTTTGTACCAAAGATTCGGAAACGCCCAAACCGTTAATGCGGTTTTCGATCACTCTTTGAACTGCTTCCAAAACATCTGGAGTAATTTGTTTGACATCCTGTGTCGGTTTTACCTGAATTGTCAGCTGTGCGCCACCGAGAAGATCCAATCCCAATCGGATCGGTATTTTAACGATTACTATGATGGCAGCGATTACCAGGACTAGGATCAGAGCTAATAAGGAACGCTGTTTTTGCATACAAAAGAGAGTAGAAAGTCAAAAGTTAAAAGTCAAAAGTCAAAAGTTAAAAGTCAAAAGTCAAAAGTCAAAAGTCAAAATTAAGAATTTCTTCCCGCTATCTCGTTCTCCCACTCCCCCTAATGCAATACATATTCTTTGAGGGGGAAGGGAGTAAGGCTTGGGGACAAATGCTATGATAATCCTTTTCGGGCAGGTTTATCGGCTTAGAGCGTTGAGAAACCGGGTTGTTCGCTGGGATTCGATCGCGCTTTTTTGCCACATCGCCCAACTAAACCCGGTTGTGGGTGGATGGTTACACTCGTAAAGCGACCATCTTTTGCACTGCTTCCACAATTTGCTTTGGTTCCACGATCGTCAAGCTTTCCAGCTTACCGTTGTAAGGTGTGGGGATATCCTGGGAAGATAGGCGCAGTACTGGTGCATCCAGCTCGTCAAACAAGCGATCGTTGATTGAGGCAATCACTTCTGCGCCAATACCGCCAGTTTTCATGCACTCTTCCACCACAATAACGCGGTGAGTTTTGCGAATCGAAGCGCCGATCGTCTCGAAGTCTAGCGGTTTGAGGGAAATCAGGTCAATCACTTCTGGGTCGAAACCTTGTTTTTCCAATGTCTTGACTGCCTCCATCACACGATACCGCATCCGCGAGTAAGTAATAATTGTCACATCTTTCCCGGGTCGCACTACCTCAGCTTTATCCAAAGGTAGCAGGTACTCTTTCTCTGGCAAGTTTTCTTTTAAGTTGTAGAGCAGAACGTGTTCAAAAAATAACACCGGGTTATCATCGCGGATCGCAGATTTGAGCAGTCCTTTCGCATTGTAAGGCGTAGAGCAAGCCACAATTTTCAAACCCGGAACTGCTTGGAAGTACGCTTCGAGTCGCTGGGAGTGTTCCGCACCCAATTGTCTGCCTACACCACCCGGTCCTCTAATTACCATCGGAATTTTGAAGTTACCGCCGGAAGTGTAGCGCAGCATCCCGGCGTTGTTGGAGATTTGGTTGAAGGCAAGCAGCAAAAACCCCATATTCATGCCTTCGACGATCGGGCGCAGTCCGGTCATTGCCGCACCTACTGCCATCCCGGTAAAACTATTTTCGGCGATCGGGGTGTCTAAAAGACGCAGTTCTCCATATTTTTTGTACAAGTCTTTCGTCACTTTGTAGGAACCGCCGTAGTGACCTACGTCTTCTCCCAGCACAAATACGGAGGGGTCGCGTGCCATTTCTTCATCGATGGCTTCTCGCAGTGCATTGAAGAATAGTGTTTCTGCCATAGGAGGGTAGAGAGCAGTTGCAATAAGGTGGAATCATCTATATTACCATTTAGATAACGAAACACAGCCAGATGTCCTGCTATCAATAGATTCCAGTCTAGGCAGTCATCTCGATCGGCGACGGTGATTTTGTCGAAGGCACACCAGAATTAATTGCAGAAGTAGCAGCCACTAGCGCGTTTTTCGATTTGTAGGACAAATTGAGAGTGTATCGTCAGAAACCGAAATTTGACGCCTAATACGCGATGGCTCTAAAAATACCTACTCTCTAGTAATAATTATTTCCCAGTACAAGGCATACTGTGTATTTTTTTGTTAAACAAAAATTATTTTTGATTCTTTCATCGTCATTCGCTCATATGTGCTTAATGTGGCAGAAATTTTCAACTAAAATATCGCATCCCATGTTCGGTGCTGCCATTGCGCTATAGAATACAATCCTGCATCTTCGTTCAGGGTGCTGAAGTCTTTTATGGCTTTAATTGTTCCATTATCAAAGGAATTTGCATGGTTTTCGGTATTCCTATCCAGTCCTTAGCCTTTCAATTCGCTTCTCCAGGGCCGATTTTCATTCAGTTGGGGCCACTCACGATTCGCTGGTACGGTCTGTTGATTGCCTCAGCAGTTTTAATTGGGGTGTGGCTTTCCGGATATTTAGCGCAGCGTCGCAACATCAACCCAGATTTACCGGGTGAACTGGCAATCTGGCTTGTGGTTGCAGCAATTCCCTGCGCTCGACTGTACTACGTGTTTTTTCAATGGCCAGAATATGCTAGGAACCCGGCTGAGATTATCGCGATTTGGAAAGGTGGCATTGCCATTCACGGTGCTATTCTGGGCGGTATTCTGGCGGCGACAATCTTTGCGCGAGTTCAAAGAGTTTCCTTCTGGCAATTAGCCGATTTGGTCGCTCCTTCTCTCATTCTCGGTCAGGCGATCGGACGTTGGGGAAATTTTTTCAATTCGGAAGCTTACGGCGCTCCTACTAATTTACCTTGGAAACTGTATATTCCGCCTGAGAGCCGTTTCCCCGGATATAAAAATGTGGAATTCTTTCATCCCACATTTCTTTACGAGTCCTTATGGAATTTAATGGTGTTTGCTATATTGCTTACCTTATTCTTTCGCTCTTTGAAGGGAACACCACGCCTAAAAGTGGGTACTCTGGGGCTAGTTTACCTTGTCTGTTACGGCAGCGGTCGGTTTTGGATTGAAGGACTGCGAACTGATAGCTTAATGTTGGGGCCGCTCCGTATCGCTCAAGTGGTCAGTATAGTAGGAATTATGTTGGGATTGGTAGGTTTGGCATGGCTTTACTTTGTGGGGCGCAACCTTCCCGATGTAGTTCCTGCCGATCGCAACCAGTGGGAGAATGAGACAAAAGAACAGGATTGACACTCCAAAACCTTTCGGAGTTGTTATGGAAATGTTCCTAAAAGAACATTTTTAGTTCTCTTTTCCCTCTCCCCATCACATTCACACTGCTACGTTCATGACATACTGCCTTGGCATTATTACCCGCTTCGGTCTCGTTATGGCTGCTGACTCTCGCACTAATGCGGGAGTAGATTACATCTCAACATATCAAAAACTATTTGATTTTTCTTATCCTGGAGATCGGGCAATTATCATGTGTACTTCGGGAAACCTGTCCATGACCCAGGCAGTTATGACTTTAATCCGAAAGGATCTCAAGGCGCAAGATGAAGCCAACATCCATTCCCTGCCAAATATGTACGAAATCGCTCGTTATATAGGTGGCAAAATTCGTCAGATGCAGGAACAAGATCGAGCATGGCTGCAAAAAGATAACATTGATTTTAAATGCAGCATTCTTCTGGGCGGGCAAATTAGAGGCGAAGAACCAGGACTTTATCTCATTTACAGTCAAGGTAATTTTATTCAAGCTACGCCGGAAACGCCTTTTTTACAAATTGGCGAAACAAAATACGGCAAGCCAATTTTAGACCGCACTCTCAATTTCGAGACGCCTTTAGACGCTTGCGCTAAGTGTGCGCTGCTTTCGATCGACTCGACGATGAAGTCAAATATTTCTGTTGGGCCACCAATTAGTATGGTGATGTACGAAACTGACTCTCTTGCGATTCGTCACAAGTTGCAACTGCGTTTGGGAGATCCTTACTTAGCTAAAATTCGGAATTGGTGGGAAGAGTCTTTGAGAAGTGCTTTCGATGGGATGCCCAAGATCGAATGGGAACAATGTCTGGAATCATCTCTAGAAAATGTTGTGATTGATTGAAATCAAATTTTTAGTCATTTGTGATTGTTCTTCAATCGAGCGCCATAAAAGAAGTAAGGAACAAAACTTACGCAAAGCCTCTATCCATAGGGTGCGTTAGTGGTAACGTAACGCACCATCTCACCATATTTAGTATCAATGCGTAAGTCCTGAGAAAGTTAAAAAGCGCTTTTCTCGTTTCTTCATCAGGAATACGTGCTTCCTCTGTCATGGCAAGTTCCACTCCATTTTTATTTCTTGTACGCTGCGCTTCAAAGCAGGAATTCTCAACTCAGTCTCGGTTATAGCTCGCTCCAACAATCATTCCTAAAGTACATATTCTCCATAAATTATTCCCTTTCCGCGCAGAGTTTCTCCTTGCCAAAAAAGATTAACTTCCAGAGTGCCGGTTACTTCTTCGATGAAACTGTATTGACGTGCTTGATTATCGGGAATTACTAGCTCGATCGCGCTTTCAAAATCGACGTTGAGTAACAATCGATCGCCTTCGTAAACGGCTTCTACTTGCAAGCTTTCCGGAACTTTTAAAGTGCGATCGGCAAACACGGAAGCCATGATTCCAGGCAAACGCACAGGCATTACCGGATCGTCTGACCACTGCCAATTAACCGCTAAACTAGAACCGAGAAAAGTTTTGACTAATTCGTTATCCAAATATACAAAAATATAGGGAAATACCTTGACAGAATGGTCTTTATTTGTACGTTGGTCTAATACCAAAGTAATTTGTCTGCCATCATCGCAAGTGGCAAAAGCGACAAACCATTCCCAACCTATATCTTCTCCCCAACGAAAACGACCGAAGTTGCGATCGTGATAAGTAAACCAATTGCGATCGATACTGAAATTTTGCCCGCCTACAGATAATTCTCCGGTTACTTGCAAACCGGGTACTAATCCCCAACCGATGAAACCGCTGCCAAAAGGCGAATCTTCTGTTACTAACAAAGGTGTCGCTTGCGCTTCTCCTTGACAGCGAATCGATAGCTGCATTCGTTCGTCTTGAACTTGCAATAGGGAATGTTTGCCATCGACTTCTAGCAAGATGTTGTTTCCTTGAATACGCAAAGGATTTCGACGCACCATATCCGCTTGCCATTGTAAGCTGAACGCAGTGCCGAATGTTGCTAGAGGGATATCTAATCGGTACTCTGGGGGCAGGTATTCACTGGCTAAGTTTACCAGAAAGGTGACTTGAATTTCTCCTCTTTCCGGTCTGCCGATCGTAGTTATGTTAACCAATACCCGCACTTTTCCTTGTTTATCTAAAAAAAGGAAGTGATACCAATCTTTCCAATCAATTGGGGAGGTGGGGTCATCCAAGGGGATGCGTAGAGCTTCGACGCGGGCTAGGAGTTGTTCGTCAATGGTCATTCAATTTTGGATTTTAGATTTTGGATTTTGGATTATTGGATTTTAGATTATTGGATGAGAGGATTTTCCTCTAGAGGGTTGGTTTTCCATCATCGCTGTAGCGATCCTGCTTCTTGGAAAACGTCGTTGAGTATTGTTTGTTCGGCAGATTTTGAGAGGGGAGAAGTTATATTTTTACTAGAGGCGATCGCTTGACAAAGGGCGGCAATTCTTGGCGATATTAAGCCCAGTCCCAGCACAACGCAACTAAACCAGCGTTCTGCATTCATACCTACAGATTCTACAAAATTATCTGCCGCCGCATTCGATATGGTAATCCGATCTTTTGCCTGACTTAACTTTAACTCTGTTGGCAGCAAACTCCACAGCCACTGTTCTCCTAAATAAAGCAAATTACCTTCCCCTTTCTCTACTGCAACATAAGTATGATAGGCAGAGGCGGCTTGTTGAGAGATGACTGTCCAACGGGGAAATTCCGCTGATGCAAAAGCGAGTACGCCATTTTGAAAGAAGTCAGTACGCTGCAACTGAGTCAGTAATTGACTGCCTGCTTGAGTGCGGGCGTAGCGATCGCCTTGTTGGCAAACCAGCAACAATAATTCTAGCACCAGCCAACGTACCGGAGTTGTATCTAAACCCGGTAGTCCGGCGACTAAACTTTTAGTTGCTTCGGTTGCGCGATCGCTTTCTAATCTTCCTGCCGAGTTTCGATCTGTGCTAGCCATATATTGCAATTTTTTCGCAATTGCAGGGGATATATGTGCGAGTCCCAAGAGGATACCACCAAACCAGCGATCGGCATTTCCTCCTAATTTATAAACAAACTTTTCTCCTAAAAAAGCAGGTAGGGAAAATTCGCCTTTTTTATCATTTAATTTTACATCTTCTGGAGCGATATTTAACAGCCATTCCTGCCAGATATGTAGCAAACTCTGACCCGACAATATTGCACTTGTACTTTTGATACTATCGCTAATCCAGTTGGGAATTTGAGCGGATGCAAAAGCGGTGACTCCATTTTGATAGAAGCGGGTAAGTTTGAGTCGATCGAGTAACTTTCTACCCGATTCTGTTTGGGCGTATTCTTCTCCTTTTTGACACAAAACTACGAAAAGTTCAGCTGCTAGCCAACGGGATGGAATTTTATCCAAATCCATCAAACCTGACATCAAGCCAAATATTGCCGCTGTTGTTTTGTCTGGGGTATTCCATAAGGAATTTCCCTCTAGGACAGTGAAGGGTAAAGTAACTTCCAAAGGAACTTCAAAAACTCGCTCTTTATCTTTTTCTGATGTCGGTGATACAATTTCCAATTCGATCGGAATTGCCTCTTCCTGAATTCCCGGAAAGCGCAACCAACTCACAATCTTTTGCTTTGGTTGCAGAAGAAAAGGAATTGAGAATTTGATTTTTTGGTTTAATTTGCTCCCTTTATGTATGTACAGATAAGGAGGAGACATATTGCTAGGGATGCAGATAACTTGACCGTTATCTAACAACCAATCATCCAGCGTCGGACGAAACAATAGGGTTTCATCTATCTGGCTATCGAGTAACAGTTCGATCGCCACAGTCGAACCTGGATAAACTTCGATCTTGACCTGGGTCAAATTTTGTGGAATTGCCAATATTTCGCTCATTTAATTTTTTGCTCTTTCACTATTTTTTTACTGCTAGTTTTCCTTCAGACATTTCTGTAAATCACGTAATTGATTAGTTCTTTAAGGAATCGTCGATCGTGTACTGGGCATTCCCATTCTTCGTGCGATCGCAGTGGGGTTTCTTTCTGAAGAAAATCTAGACTTTCAAAAATTTCTGCTGCTTTGTTAGCGAGCGATCGCGCCACCTTCCAAGCGTGTTCTATGCTACCGCACTGCTGCATTTTATCCATAATAAAAGCGAGTTGATCGGGCGTCTTTTCCTCGCGGGGTAACGCAAGTATGTCCAAAATTTGCCGAGACGCTTGTCCGCTATTCGCCAAAACGTGATTCAGCATTAAGGTGCGTTTGCCTTCGTAAATATCACCGCCAATTTCTTTACCGTATGCTTCGAGTTCGCCCTGTAAATTAAGCAAATCATCTTGAATTTGAAAAGCAATTCCTAAAATCATCCCAAATCTAGTCAAACCTGCCAAACGTTCAGTCAATTCTTTATTACTAGCTGAAGGATATCCGACAATCAAACCGATTCGACAGGGAGTAATAAAAGAATACCAGCAAGTTTT
>NZ_JACJUP010000169.1:0-8584 GCF_014748295.1 Planktothrix sp. FACHB-1355
ATAACAGCGCTCAAAAAGGCTACCGAGTAGTTTCTTTGAGCTTTCAACTTGCAGATAATGCCATTTTTGAAGATTTGGCTAAATTTTTGCGGTGGTTTTGCTTAAATGTGGGTCGGGGTTTGCAGTTGCCGAATAAGTTGGCTGAATACTGGGATGAGGAATTTGGTAGCAAGATTAGTTGCAAAGATTACTTTGAAAATTATCTGTTAACCAACCTTACCAGTCCGCTTGTATTGGGATTGGATGAAGTAGATCGCATTTTTCAATATCCGCAAATTGCCGACGAGTTTTTTAGCTTGTTGCGTGCTTGGCACGAGGAGGCAAAGTTTCGCGAAATTTGGAAAAATTTTCGCATGGTGGTTGTACATTCCACAGAAGTTTATATTCCGTTGAATGTGAATCAATCGCCATTTAATGTGGGGTTGCCGATCGAATTGCCGGAGTTTAATCGACCGCAGGTATACGAACTGGTGCAGCGCCACGGATTGAATTGGAATTTTAGTCAAGTGGAACAATTGATGGCAATGGTAGGAGGACATCCTTATTTAGTGCGACTGGCTCTTTATCACTTGGCGCGTCACGATATGACGCTATCGCAACTTTTAGAAACTGCTGCTACGGAAGCGGGACTTTATGGCGATCACTTGCGGCGGCATTTGTGGATTTTGGGACAGCATCCGGAATTGGCGGCGGCGATGAAGGAAATGGTGGTGAAAGATGGGCCGATGCAATTAGAATCAATGCAGGCGTTTAAGTTACACGGTTTGGGACTGGTGCATCTGCAAGGAAATGAGTCTACTCCCAGGTGTAATTTGTATCGGCAGTATTTTCGCGATCGCCTCAGCTAATTTTAGATTTTAGATTTCACATTTTACCTTGAAATGGAGAATCAAAAATTGGAAAACGCGGCATATCAATATCAAGTCGGTGGCAGTTTGCCAATTAACGCTCCCAGCTATGTGTTGCGACAGGCTGACTCCGATCTTTATGAGGGTGTAAAAGCTGGAGAATTCTGTTACGTTCTCAATTCTCGACAGATGGGGAAGTCTTCCCTAAGAGTGCAAATAATGCAAAAGCTGATTCGGGAGGGTGTTGCCTGTGCAGCTATTGATTTAACAGCGATCGGCAGTCAAGATGTTCCTCAAAATCAGTGGTATGCAGGCATTACTTACACCTTAGCCAGCAATTTAAATTTATTGGGGAAAGTTAATATCAGGAGTTGGTGGCGAGAGCGGGATTTTCTCGCTCCAGTGCAGAGATTGGGTGAGTTTATTGAAGAGGTATTGCTTAAAGAAATTAACCAAAATATTGCTGTTTTTGTGGATGAAATCGATAGCGTTCTCGGTTTGAATTTTCCCACAGACGATTTTTTTGCATTTATTCGCTCTTGTTACAACAAACGCGCCGACGAGCCGCAATATCAACGGCTTACTTTTGTGTTGCTGGGAGTGGCGACTCCTTCGGATTTGATTCAAGACAAAAATCGCACGCCTTTTAATATCGGACGAGCGATCGAATTGCGCGGGTTTGAATTGCACGAAGTTTGGCCTTTGGCGCAGGGATTGGTAGGAAAAGTGAGCAATCCTTTGCTAGTTCTTAAAGAGGTATTAGCTTGGACAGGCGGACAGCCTTTTCTGACGCAAAAGCTTTGTCAAATTATTTTGAATTCGGAGCGGAGAGCGGCAGATGTAGATGAGGTAGAATGGGTAGAAAATTTGGTGCGATCGCGTGTAATCGAAAATTGGGAAATCCAAGATGAACCCGAACATTTAAAAACAATACGCGATCGCGTTTTAAAGAATAAACAAAATACAGGGCGGCTGCTAAGACTTTATCAGCAAATATTGCAACAAAAAAAACAGTTAGCAGAAGAAACTCCCCAAGAAATGCAGCTGCGGCTTTTTGGTTTAGTTGTCAAACAGGATGGCAATTTAAGAGTTTATAATCCCATCTACGCTTCTGTATTCAATTCTCATTGGGTAGAACAAATGTTAGCTTCCCTGCGACCTTATGCAGAAGCGCTTGCCTCTTGGTTAGCTTCCGATGGCAAAGATGAATATTATTTGTTGCGCGGACAAGCTTTACAAGAAGGGCTGAGATGGGCAGCCGATAGCCTGGGAAATCAAGACTATCAATTTTTAATGGCCAGTCAGGAACTGGAAAAAAGAGAACTTCAAAGGGCATTAAAGTCGGCGTTAGAATCGGCTCAAAAAGCTTTAAAAATCAAAAAACAAGCGAAGGAAGATTTGGCATCATCTGGTGTAATAGCCACAAACGGCAGTACTTTTTCTGCATTTCTAAGTCCGTTAAATAAAGAAAGATTTCAACAAGTAATCGCCGATGTAGAAGATAAATTAAAAATAGTCAAACAAACCCTGTTAATGTTGATGGAATCTCAGGGTTTTGATAGAGTACTTAACGAAATGTTGCAGGCGATCGCTTTGAAAACAAGAGAGCTTTTGAGGGCCGATAGTACAGGAATTTATTTATTCGATCGAGAAAAGAATGAATTATGGTCAATTGTGGCTAACGAAGAGGAAAGCGGTACTCTAGAAATTCGCTTGCCAGCAGATATAGGAATCGCAGGAGAAGTTGCTACTTTGAAAAAAGCGGTCAATATTCCTTATGATTTTTATGACGATCCCCGCTCTTTATTTGGCAAAAATGCCGACAGAGAAAGCAATTATCGCACATACACTATGCTAGCGCTACCGCTATTAAATGAGCAAGGAGATTTAGTTGCAATTGTGCAATTGGTTAATAAATTAAAAGAGCAAAATCATACAGAAAATCCTTTAGAAGAGCGCATCGATTTAGCAGGTTTTACGCGAGAAGATGAAGAACTTTTTGCTGAGTTCGCACCTTCCATACGGCTGATTTTAGAAGCTTCCCAGTCATTTTATATAGCCGCTCAAAAACAGCGGGCAGGGGATGCACTAATCAAAGCAACGCAAGCACTCAGTCAAAGCAGTTTGGACTTAGAAGAAACGCTCAAGCGCGTTATGAACGAAGCTAAAAGATTGATGAATGCAGACCGGAGTACGCTATGGTTGATAGATGAAGAACGCGATCGCTTGTGGACAAAAATTCCTATCGGTGGCGAATTAAAAGAAATTTCCATTTCCAAAACAGCAGGCTTTCCTGGTAGAGTTGTGGAATCGGGTGAGCCGCTGGTGATTCCGTTTGACATTTATGACTCTCCCCTTTCCGATACTAGCAAACAAATCGATCGCAAAAGCGGTTATCGCACTTGTAGCTTACTTTGTATGCCCGTTTTTAACACGGACGGTCAGTTGATCGGCGTAACTCAGTTAATCAATAAACGCCGACAAGGTGATTTCCCAGACTACAATCCTGAAGATTGGCCTAAAGCACCTGAATGCTGGAAGGCAAGTTTTTCTCGCACAGATCTAGAATTCATGCAGGCATTTAATGTGCAAGCGGGAGTAGTGTTGCAAAATGCCCAATTGTTTGCCACTGTTAAACAACAGGAACAAATTCAAAGAGATATTTTGCGTAGCTTGAACAATGGCATCATTTCTACCGATAAAGCTGGTAATATTATCGCTGCTAATAAAAGTGCGAAGCGGCTTTTGGGCTTGCACAGCGAAGACAAATTGGAAGGACGATCGGTTGTCGATTTAATCCAGATAGAAGAAGGTAATTTTACGAAATGGTTCCAGATAGCATTGGCACCAAAAGAAGAAAAAGAACGCCAGCAATACTACCCCGATAAAACCTTAATTGCGGCGGGAGGTGAAGAACATAGCGTTAACTTATCGATTAATTCGATCACCGATGCCAGCGATGAAACTAAGGTTTACGGTGTTTTGGTACTCATAGAAGATATCAGCGATGAGAAGCGGCTCAAGAGTACTATGTATCGCTACATGACTCAGGAATTGGCAGAAGAATTACTGAAAGCTGGTGATGCGAAATTGGGGGGCGATCGCAAAGAAGTTTCGATCCTTTTTTCCAATATTCTCAGCTACACTAGCTTAGCTGAAAGGATGGAAGCAGAAAAGGTAGTCTGCTTGCTCAACGAATATTTTGAGACAATGGTAGATGCCATTTACGATTATAAAGGTACGCTAGATAAATATATCGGCGATATGATTATGGCGGTTTTTGGTGCGCCCCTACCTTTGCCAGATCACGCTTGGATGGCTGTACAAACGGCAGTGGATATGCGTCGTCGCTTAAAGGAATTCAATGCACGTCGCGTACAAATGAATCAGTCAAAAATTAAGATCGGTATTGGCATTAATTCCGACAATGCGATTAGCGGTAATATTGGTTCCAGCAAACGAATTGAGTTTACAGTAATTGGCGATGGTGTGAATTTGGCTTCTCGCCTGCAAGGTGTTAGCAAACAGTATGGATGCGATATTGTGTTGAGCGAAAATACTTACCGATACTGTGCCGATCGCATTTGGTTTAGGGAACTGGATTACGTTCGCGTGCAGGGTAAAACTCAACCAGTGGCGATATACGAACTGGTGGGATTGCGCGACGATTCAATTTCCGAGGAAAAGCAGAGATTAATCGATATTTACCGCCGAGGACGCGAGTATTATCTGCAAAAGAAATTTAGAAAAGCGATCGATGAATTTGGCATAATTCTGGAAGATATGAATATCCCCGACAAAGCAGCTTCCTTATATCTAAAACGCTGTCAATATTGGCTGGACAACCCGGAAGTTGTCGAGACAGAATGGGATGATGGCGTTTGGACTCTCACGGAAAAATAAGGGATTAGGGGTTAGGGGTTAGGGGCTAGGGACTAGGGGCTAGGGGAAGAGGGGGAGAGTGGGGGAGTGGGAGAATAAATCTCTTCCCTATTTCCTTTTCCCTTTCCCCTCTTCCCTTTCCCCTCTTCCCTAACCCCTAACCCCTTTCTTTTGACTTTTGATTCCCACTTTCCCGTTTATTCTAAAAAAGGGGAAGTAGTTTGACTGCGATCGATTCCGGGCGGTTTTATACGCTCCCAGAGTACGCGATAAAGCTGGAGTGGTCGGTCTTTTCCTTTTACCGAGACGGGTGGTAATTTTTCCATAGGTAAAGTGCGATCGCTCAACTTGTTCAAAGTAGTTTGGGAAATCAAAATTTCAGCTGCGTTAGCTGCACTACAGATGCGGCTGGTAACATTTGTGGTGTCGCCAATTGTCGCATATTGAATTAAGCGAGGCGAGCCAATATTTCCCGCCGCAACTTTCCCGGTATTCAGTCCGATGTGAATTTGAATTTCTAAATTGCGCTGCTTTATCCACTGCACATTTAAGCGAGAAACTGCCCATTGCATAGCTATTGCTGCTCGTAAAGCGCGATCGGCATCGTCGGGTTGTTGGTAAGGAGCGCCCCAAACTGCTAAAAGAGCATCGCCAATATATTTTTCTAATGTTCCCTCATATTCAAAAACAATATCTTCTACCATTACCTTAAAATATTCGTTGAGCATTTCAATTACTTGGCGCGGCGACATTCTAGAGGACATTTCTGTAAAACCGGTGATGTCGCAAAAAAGCGCTGTCACTTCGGTATCAACTATCTCTAAGTTGCCTTCTTCTTTGAGCTTTTTACTCACAGCTATAGGAAAGAAACTCTCCAGTTTAGCTCGCATTACCGCTTCTGCTTGCATCTTTTTGTAGAGTTGGGCGTTTTCGATCGCGATCGCAGCTTGGTTGACAAGTGCAGTCAGAAACTCCAAATCTTCCTGAGAATAAACATTCGTCATGGAAAGATTGTCAGCGTACAACACGCCAATTACTTTCTCTCTCGGTTTCATCGGGACGCACATAGAAGCGTGGATTGATTGCATGACAATTGATTCCGAACCGTGGAAACGATTGTCAGTGCGAGCATCGGCAGTTAAGATAGCATCGCCATTTTTGCAAACGAAATGGGCAATTTTTTTGCTGTAAAAATGGTCGTCTTTCGGGATGCCGGCGCGGCGCTTGGCTGCTTTTTGTTCCAACTGTCCTGTTTCTTCATTAACTAAGAGGATAATCGCTCTATCTACCCGCACGATCTTAAACAAGAGGTCGAGAATTTTTTCTAAAAGTATGTCAGTCTCCTCTGGAGAAGAAAGCTGCTTGCTCACTTCCAGCAAAATTTTTAATTTATCTACTGCCCGCTGTTCGGCATTTTTTTGTCGTAACATCAAGACCGAACCCGGATTTTCCACACCGCTTTGGTTCAATAAATCCTGGATTGCTACTTGGTTGTCATTTGGGGATAATCTTTTGACGATCGACAAACCCAAATTGTCATCATCTCCAGACGCAGCCTCGCCAACATCAAAGTAACTTACAAATTTAAAAATTACATGGCCACAATGGATTAAATCTTCATCTTTGAGTTCGTAGCGCTCGATTTTAGTGCCGTTAATAAAAGTATTGTTGCGACTGTTTAAATCCTCGATAATAACGGTATCATCAGTGACCGTAATCTTGGCATGGTGACGGGATAAACTTGGATCGGTCACAACTATATTGTTGTCCTTTTCTCGTCCAATGGTATTTTGACCGAACTTTAATTCATACATTTCCTGAGTCACTGAGTCTGGATCTTTGATTAAGTACGGCACGATTCACCCTCTTTGACGCTTCTTAATTTAATTATTTAATCAGAGTTTATTTGTGAGCAAATAGGTAACCATTTGTCCTTTGCCTTTGACAGAAATACTTCCCCTTTTTTTAAACACATACTTATCTTTTAAAAGTATGTAAGTTGCTTCAGTTACTTGAATGCTTCCCGGTATACCTGATGATTCCATCCGGGAGGCAACGTTAACTGCATCGCCCCACAAATCGTAGATAAACTTTTTCATGCCAATTACTCCAGCTATCACTTGTCCCGTGTTGATGCCGATGCGGATTTGAAACTGCTCGCCTTTTTCAATTTGAAAGCGATTAATTGCCGCTTGCATATCCAGCGCCATTTCCGCGATCGCTTCTGCGTGGTCGTTCCTTTCGATCGGCAAACCACCCACTACCATGTAGGCATCTCCAATAGTTTTAATTTTTTCTAAACCGTGTTTTTCGGCAAGTTCGTCAAAAGTAGAAAAAATTTCATTAAGTAAATTGACTAATTGGATGGGAGGCATTCTCGCCGAAAGGGGAGTAAAACCAACAATATCGGCAAACAAAATTGTGACTTCGTTGAAATGTTCGGCGATGGGACGCTGTTCTCGTTTCAACTTTTCGGCGATCGCTTCCGGTAAAATATTCAACAATAATTCTTCAGACTTTTGCTGTTCTAGGCGCAAAGCTTCTTCTGCTCGTTTGCGATCGCGAGCTTCTATTGCCAAAGCAACTAAATCGGCAATAGAGCGGGCAAAAATTTCCTCTTCCGGCGTCCAATGATGGACTTTTCCCACTTGTTCCAAACATACTATACCCAGAGTTTTTCTACTCTGGCTAATCGAAACATCCAACAAAGATTGAACGCCGAAGGGAATCAGGTAAGATTCTACCAATTCCTGGAGTCTCGGATCGGTTAGAGCATCAACGCTAACGACGGAACCGGAGGATTGTAAAGCTTTGAAATAAATGGGATAATCTTCGATAGTAATTTCCGATCCTTCGGAGTAGCGATTGCGATCGGCTTCAAACAGATTCACGCATTGAATTTTAGTTCCTGTTTCGTCATACAACCATACGCTCACCATTCCGATGCCCAACATTTTGGCACTTGCTTTGGTAATTGCTTTTAGCGCTGCTGATAGGTTCCCCTGTGCGATCGCTTTATTTTTTGTCAGTTTCACTAATACTTTGTTGTGTTTTCGCAATTGTCTTTCGCTCTCTCGCAAAGCATCTTCCGCAAGTTTGCGTCTGGTAATATCGGTAAGAATTCCTTCATAGTGGCATAACTTCCCTTGCTCGTCGCAAACCGCATGGGCATTTTCAGAAATCCAGATAATGCTGCCATCTTTACGATAAATTTGAGATTCAAAATTAGATATAGCGCCATTCTGTGCCAGCATTTCGACAAAAACTTCCCGACGATTTGGGTCTACATAAACTTCTTTTCCTAAATTAGCGATACTGTCGGTTAATTCCTCTGGTGAGTCGTAGCCATAAATTCGCGCTAAGGCTAAATTCGCACTCAAAAAGCGTCCATCGGGGGCTGTTTGGAAAATGCCTTCCGTGGCGTTCTCAAAAATACTGCGATATTTCTCCTCCGCTTCTCGGAGAGCTTCTTCTGCTCGCTTGCGATCGGTGATGTCCCGGACAAGAATTAAAACTTGATTCTCATCGAGCGGGACAACGCGGACTTCTTCATCTAATTTTTCGTCATTAACCTCTATTTGCTGTTCGTAAATTCGCACTTCTCCCGTTGACAGAGCTTCGTGAATATAAAACATCCTCCGCCTGTATAATTCTGGGGGAAATCCTTCCGATAAATGTTGGCCGATCGGATTAATATTGAGCGACGACATTTGGGAGAATTTCGGTTGAATAAAGTCTAAATAATAGCCATTGCGATCGATCCGCATCATGATATCCGGAATCGCCAAAAGAATAGCTTGTTTCTGCGCTTCGCTCTCCCGCAGTGCTTGTTCCGATCGCTTGCGTTCCGTAAT
>NZ_JACJUP010000017.1:0-18954 GCF_014748295.1 Planktothrix sp. FACHB-1355
CGGCCTCAAACAATTGCTGTCCCTTCGTTTCAGGTCTTTCCTCCCCCGGACATTTAGCCTGTTAACGAGGACATCTACCTTGTTATTCGACATTATGCCTCACTCTATGAGGAATTCTACGAATCGGAGCAAAACTGGTTAAAAGTTCTTACCTTTGCCCTGTCCGAATATGCTTATTACTATTCCAGCGAAAAGTTTTGGCAAGGCTTTTGCGAACGTTTGGATATTTATCACAACCAAGCAGTAGAAAGTACCCTACGTCAAGTAGTTGATGAAGGAATTGAACTTTTAGGTTTAATCCGAGCTAAAGGGGGTTACAAGTATGTCTCAACTTTGTGGCTTCAGAGCGGTGTTCCAGAACAGAACCTGGGTCATTTTGCTCAACTCGTTCAGGAAGTTGCTGATGAATATGGCTGGTGGGAACTGTCTCACGCTCCCGATGAAGACCTTTCGCAGCTACTGCTAAGCTTTTGCCAAGAAAAACACCCACAATGGGGAACGCTCATTAACTTCCTCAAATCTAGTTATTCTGAAGATGAAGAAACTGAGCCTATTTCTGGGCAACTCCTTCAAGGTATCGCCATTATCGCCCAAGAATTAGAACGTCAACAAGCTGCTCCCCAAGCTTTGCAAGATGAAAATCAACGGGAAGAACTGTTAGGTAGTTATTATCTGCCGCAAAACTTTTTCCTACGAAATTGGAACGCTCTGATTCAGGTCTTAACACCTAGATCTGGCTCTGGTCGCACTCAGAGTATTATCAGTCGGCGTGGCAAACCCCTAGTCTTGAGTTTGGATGTTACCGATTCGTTGAATACCCAATTAGTGCTGCCAGAACAAACCATCTGGAAACCTGCATGGCGTAACTTACGAGGAACATACTGCCAAATTCCAGAGGCTAATTGGGAAAATATAATTCCAAGATCTGGATATTTAGAAATTCCAGAATTGCTTATTAATGTTAATCAAACGGCAGAAAACTGGAGTTTTCAACTTTTAGAGCACAATCGTCAATCTCTTCTGCAATGGTACTACACAGGCATCAACAATCAGCTTCCTTGCTTGATATTTGATGCCATAACAGGAAACCATTTACCACTATGCCTTTCTAAACCCACAATTATTGGTTCGGAAGAGATTATCTGCTTTACACCTAAAGAAATCCAACCCGAATTGGCTAACGGAATTGAGCTACTCGATGGTTGCATCCCATCCAGTCTGCGAGGGTGGCGCGGTTGGCAAATCAGACTCACTATCCCAGAGTCTTCAATCGTGCTAAACCTACCTGAAACAGGTCAGTCGCAACTCATCTGCTGGAAACTAGCAGATGATGAGCAACCAGTCTTGAAAGGATTGAGGTTGAAAGGAAAAAAACCAATCTATTTAGAAGCACCAACGTTCTGGTATCCGCCTCTGAATCAAACCTTAACTGTGAACGTTTTAATTGAAAATATTACCGAACGCACAATTATTGCTCGAACCTTAGAAACTCTACTTCCAAATAAACGCTGGTTTGCCATCTCCTTAAATCAGTGGATTACTGAACCGGGCTGCTATGAAGGACGCTTCTGGTTTGAGTCCAGGCGATGGTCTTATCGATTTGAGGTGCAATCCAACTATCAATCCTCTGGATTAACTGAACTCAATTCATTAAAAATTCGCAGCGATTCAGGATTTTCTGAAGTAGACTTGCCCATCAAACACGTTACTCTAGAAGAATTTTGGGCAGAAAGAATCAAATTCGACGGGTTATGGCCTTTGGAAGAAGTTATTTTATTTTTAGCCAATAGCAATGAGATAATTAGCTATCAATTCCAAGCAAATCCATCAGGAGTTTTAGCAATTAATATTGCAGCTTTGCACGACTTACTACTTGAATCCAACTGGTATGCTCTAGATTACCAGCGTTTGGGTTTAGAGCCGCAGCGACTACTTGAGATGAATATTTTATCTCAAGATATTAGTTGTATTTGGACAAATCAAGCTATTCAGCTTTCAGGGCTGCAACCTGGCAAGCTGTATTCCCTATCTTGTTGGAATCTACTTTTACCTGGTAAAAAACCAGAGGAAATTCAATTCTCTTTTATTGAACAGAACCTAGCGACTACTACAGTCCCGCTCAATCTATCCCCTGGCATTTATCAAATTCAACTGTTGAGTGCTCAACAGTTACCAAAGAATTTGGGTCTGTGGTGCGGTAGCGGTCAATACGATTTGCCTGAAGCAAGCAATGATAATGAGGATGTAGCAAACTATTGTTATACTATCCTGGACAGCAGTGAGTCTACAGAAGAATTCATAGCCGCCGTTAAAAAACTTAATCTAGATTTAAATTGCGTTCAGCTAAAAACTCTTGTTGATAGTTTAGACAATCATCAGTATTATTTTCCAGATTGGTTGGATGTAAATGCTTTATTGAATAAACTAAAAAAACTATTAGATTTTTTAATTGAATCTTCTGCTAGCTCAGTAAACACCTCTCAAAATCAAAAAAAACTTTCTCAAGACAAACTTTACAAAACTACGCCCATTCAGCTTGTAGAGAAAGGGATTTGGCACTTAGTTACTGTTCGTTCTCAAAAGCGTAGCTTGTTCTTAAAAGTTTTAGATAAGGCTCTGAAAGACAGTCAATTACAAGAACTTGTTTTAGAAATTAAGACCCCAAAAGACTCAGCTTACAAAGACATGGTTTTACTTCGATTGAGTAACTTAAAAGCTGCATCCATTCACCTTCAGCGGCTTGAGTATTTTCAAGGAATTGAACGCCGACCGCTGTCAAGGGAACAAGTTAATCGGATGTTGGGAGTTAGGTAATGGATATTGACAAAATTACTTTGTTGCTTAGCAAGCATCGACATCCTATTAATCCAGCAGTACCAACAACCTTGACTAAGCAGCAGATTGTTTCGCTAATGCGCTCAAGTCTCTCACCTAATCAGTCGCAAGATGAGTTAGAGCATAAAATCCAGGCAACTCTAATGGAACTACAGGCGCAAGGTGAAGTTTTAGCTGGGACTGGAAATCGTTATTGTATCGCTCCCCCAACTCTATTAGCTTTAGAGCGAGATAATTTGACTGGGCTGCTATTCCGAGGCGATCGCGCTTATCTTGCCCTAGCTCATCAGGTACTGAAAACCGAGCAAAGCAACAATGAGTTAAACATTCGTCCAAAAGTGCATGGCTTTCATCGGATCGGAGACTGCCTGAAGCAAGCCGGGATTCGCTTGCTGACTGTCGCCGACAGTATTGAGCATTTACCTTATCCCCGCCAGCCATCGAAAGCGGTGTTGCGTTCTCCTTGGCCAGAAAACCCTTTTACGATTAGAAACTGGCTTCATGAGGGTACTATTGAGCAATACCTGCCCCAACAAAATAGTTCTCAGCAAGAGCGCTGGAAACCCTTGATTTACGAGCAATTGCAGGAGCAGACATTACTAAAACTTCCTACAGGAGAATATCTCTGGTTTGCAGAGCAGGGTTTTTACGAGTTAGAGCCAGACGCGGCAATTTTGGCGATGCTCCACAAAGACGCCAAAATGGAATATCCTCTCAAAATCCATTGGGATGAACCGCAGGGAAGGCTGAATCTCTCTGGCGTTATCTTGCCCAATACCTATGCCCAATGGCTCTGGCGTCTTTCTGAACCCGATAAGGAAAGGTATCGGACTCGATATTTTCCATCAACTCACTGGCCTCTCGTTAAAAAAGCGTTTGAACGTTTGGGATGTATATTGGTATGACTCACTATCTTGACCCCATTGCAGCAGTCGAACAGCCTCGTGAAGATTTCATTCGTTACTTGCTCACAGCTTATCCACTGCGCGACCCACATCTGCGCTACGGTTTGAAACAACAGCTGGAACAGCCAGGAACTGTTTGGCAGCATCCTTATCTAGAAGGCTCGCAACCTTATTGCCCAGCTCATAGCGTTCAAGAATTGGTCAGTCATGGCATTTTGCATCCTGACATGGTGAGTTTGTTTACACCCAGCCATCGCCCTCTTTACGAACACCAGGAAAAAGCTGTCGAGGCAGTCATTCAGCAGCAGGAAAATATAGTTATTGCCACAGGTACGGGGTCGGGAAAAACTGAATGCTTCCTCATTCCGATGCTCAATTTGCTGCTTAGGGAAGAAGTCAACTTATCTCTGGCTGGGGTGCGGACGCTTATTTTGTACCCAATGAATGCTTTAGTTAATGATCAGGTTAAGCGCTTGCGTAAACTGCTTTGTCGCCAAGAAACAGCAGTCATTAAATTTGGATTTTATACGAGTAGAACCGAGACAAAGAAAGATAAAGCTGAAGAGTCTCTAAGATCTGAATTTCAGTCATATGAACCTAACGAGCTGCGGGAGTTATTCACTGAAGCTGAAAAAGACTCTTTGAATCTCAGCACTCGCGACAAATTAATCGAACAAGCTATTGATAAAACACTAAAAGTTCAAGCCATTTCACGAGAAGAGATATGGGAAAAGCCACCTCACATATTAGTAACGAACTACTCCATGCTAGAGCATATGTTGATTCGCCCTGTAGAGCGAACGAAAATTTTTGGTGCTTCAGCTTCAACCTTTAAGATGTTGGTAGTAGACGAAGCCCACACTTACAATGGCTCCACAGGTAGCGAAGTTTCGATGCTGCTAGAGCGATTAAAAATAGCAGTAGGGGTAGAAGAACCAGGGCGAATTCGCTGCATCGCTACCAGCGCCAGTTTAGGGGATGCTTCAGCAGATTCCAGCATCTTGAAATTTGCTGAGGAGTTTTTCGGCGAGCAGTTTAGTCAGGTGATTCGGGGCGATCGCGTTACCGCCACAGAACGATTAGGCAACCCCTACGCTTTGCCAGCAGAATTCACTTATGAAAAAATTCTAGGCTATTTGAGTATTTTAGACCTGCCTGCTCTTCACGCTCCTTTGAATGTTTGGCTAAACCGACTCAGTGGGATCGTCCCTCCAGAAGAGTTAGCAGCAGCACAATCGCAAGCTGGAAATGATATCCACAAATTTCTCTGGTTTTCACTCAAGCAACATCCGCACTTTCATCGACTAATTAACATCCTGAGTCGTCAATCTCAACGGTGGGAACAAATAGCTCAATCTAAAGAATTGTGGGGTATAAATTCACCTGTTAATTTAGATGGTAGCATCAATGATACGGATGCCAAACAAGCATTAGCTCATCTGCTACAGTTAGGCACTTTGGCTCGTGCAAATCCCGACGATCTACCTCTAGTGCCAGTGAAACTGCATCTTTTGTTCCGCAGTTTAGAGGGACTTTATGTTTGCATCAATCCCGATTGTTCAGGAGGCTTGCGAGATCCAAACTATGCAGAGTATCCACTCCAGTATGGGCGTCTTTATCTGAATGAAAAAATCATCTGTGATGACTGTGATTCTCCTGTATTAGAGTTGGGGAGTTGCTATCAATGCGGTCAAGCTTATGCTTTGACTCAAGTTAACAACTTATCTAAACTAGAACCTCTTCCCAGAGCCAGTCAAGAATTAAGAGAAAGTCCCAGAATTTATACTTTGACTTCAGGTCTTTTAGAAAGCATTACAGAAGAAGAGGAAGCCGGCGAAGCAGAGGAAGAAAAAGAACCTGAAAAACCATCTACTTTTACAATCTACAAGCGAGATGGTTGGATTGGCATCCCTTCAGCAGCACCCTTCTCATCAACAGATCCAGCAGAAGGTAAATTTCATCTGGCGTGGCATCGTCAGAAAGATGACAAAAATCTGGATGGATGTTACTTGCCTAAGTGCGCTGCTTGTGGTGCCAAGCCAGTTCGCGCCAGAGCAATCAATTTATTCGTTGCCTACACGGATGCTCCCTTGCAGGCCATGATTGATAGCCTTTTCGCTCTACTGCCTGAACCTGAATCAAATCAACAAAACTCATCAAAGCGTAAGCTGCTAACTTTTTCTGATGGGCGTCAGGATGCTGCATTTTTTGCTTCAGATTATCAGCGCAATCATTCAGAAACTCTTTATCGCCAGATAATTTGGCAGGCTTTCCAAGAGGCTAAGGGTACTGATGACATTGCATCTATCAATCAGGTAATTAACAAAATCAAGGATAAATTTTTAGAAATTTCGATTCCTCATCCAGAGCGAGATTCTAAGCTCAATTATCGGAGTTATGTTCCAGGCGACTCATTAGAAGATAAAGAAATACAGAATAGGCGGGATTGTCAAGCTCGTGCAGAAGCCCGTGCTAAAGAGTTATTAGTCCGGGAGTTTGCTATACGTCTGGCACGTCGCTTATCATTAGAAGCTTTTGGAATATTAGCTTGTCATATTGATTTTTCGGATAACAATCTGTTCGAGAGAGTAGGTGATAGGTTCAGTATTTCAAGCTATGAAGCTCGAATTTTTCTAGTCGGCATTACCGATATTATTCGTCGTACAGGTATTGTCAGCATTGAGGGAGCCTCTCAATATTTTCCTGAAATTGGAGGAGTTGAAGGTGCTAGAAATCCAATACTTGACCCGCAGGGGCGCTCTTTAAACTATCTATTTTTAGAAAAACCCAAGGATGATGTCAAAAAATATCAAGAATCTCCCGATTTTCTGCTTAAAGTGAAGCAGTCAGGTGAATTAAGCAAAGTACAAAATCGCCTGGGTTGGTATTATTTGAGACTATTCGGCGAACAACTTCCCAACAGAGAAGATTTTACTTGGCTTTTTAGGCAGCTTCAAGATTCTGGATTACTGGTTCCTGCGAAGCACGGACATCAACTAAATTGGAATCTGTTGAATCTTATTGAAACAAAGCAGCATTGGTATCGGTGCAATCGCTGCCAGCAACTTGTTCACGTTCCTGGCTTATCACAAATATCCCACCCTACTATTAATGTATGGGGATGTCCTGTTCGATTATGTGAGGGTACACTTCAGCCCTACACCTCTGAAAAAATTGAACAGGTAACAAACAAGCATTATCAACAGCATCTAATTAAAAATCGGTTGCCGTTGCCATTACGTTCCCAAGAACACACAGCACAGCTAGGCGTTGGCGAACTAGAAAAACGCGAAAACCGTTTCCGGCGCGGTCAAATCAATATGCTCAGTTGTTCTACAACCCTTGAAATGGGCGTAGATATTGGTGAACTGCAAGCGGTTGTTCTCCGCAACTTTCCTCCCCATGTTAGCAACTACCAACAACGAGCTGGACGCGCCGGACGCCGAACAGATGGGGTTGCTGTTACCCTAATGTATGGGCAGCGCCGCCCCCATGACAGGTTTTATTTTGAGCAGCCCGAACAACTGATTGCTGGTAGCAATCAGATTCCTAAACTAGATGCTGATAACTTCCAAATTCAGCAACGCCACATTCGAGCCGAGTTATTATCTGCATTTTTGAAGACTAACGGGATTGGTGCCGAAGCAGTAACAATTGCTGATTTCTTCAGTTTACCTTTGCAAAATTATGGAGCGGCTCCAGATTTTAGCCCTCCACCGACAGCAATGGTTTCTGAACTGCGGGAATGGTTACATACTGACACAACTTATTCTATTGCCCAATCCTGGCTAAATAGGCTTAAAAGCTCTGAGTCTGCCCAAAATGTATTAAATCAGTTTCTTGAAGCTCTATCACTTTTTCAGGGAGGTCAATTAGAAGATTGGAATAGTCTGGTATCACCACTTATAACTCTTCGAGAAGACATTTTGGCAGAGACTGACCGGAAAAAACGAAATGGATTAGAGAAACGACGGGATGGAATTGAAGCTGAATTAGATAAAATTGCTAAACGCCGACTTCATGATGAATTAGTTCAGGCAAGCATTCTGCCAATTTATGGTTTCCCAATTGATGTAGTTCGTTTACTTACTGGGGAAAGTAATCAATTCAAATCCTCTCAGGGACGGCATAGATTGGAACGCGATCGCCGCCTTGCTCTGGGTGAATATGCCCCAGGTCAGGAAATTGTTGTAGATGACCGAGTTTACCAGAGTGTGGGCATTCTTAGACCTAACGACTTGGAGAAGAAATACTACTGGGTCTGTAAAAACTGTAATCACTTTCGAGCATCAACTGTAGAAGAAGTTATGGAAGAATGTCCAGTCTGCGGTTGGGAACCTACCCCGGCTACCGCTCAAAAAATGAAAGCTTACAAGGTTCCTAAAGCCTTCACTACAGACTGGACAGCTACTCCAAAAGTGACACCCTATACTAAGCCGCAGCGACAACCAACGTCACAAGTCTTTTTAGCCAATGATGGAGAAAATATAGAAGAGGTGGCCCATGAGTCGGGTATGTACTCCCTAACCGTCAGTCAAAGCGGCAGGTTCTTTTTAGCTAATCAAGGAGTACTGGGAAATGGTAAGGGCTTCAACAGGCAGGGGTTTGCTATTTGTCAAACCTGTGGCAAAGATTTAAGTGATATGGTGAAAAAAGAGCGGGAAGCAAATAGCCAAACAGCTCGCACTAAAAAATCCTCTGCTAGTTCTAAATCATCACGCTCTAGCCATAATCATCCGATTACAGGTAAAGAGTGTTTCGGGAGTTACTATTTTATTCATTTGGGTCATGAATTTCGCAGCGATTTGCTGAAGATTCAATTTGACCGAGTTACAAAACCGATGCCTCTCTTTGGTGAAGTTCTTCACTTTGGAGATGAACAAACAATTTCATCTGTATCAGACAATCCCAATCAAAGTATCAACGGCTTGGGATTTTGGCAATCGTTGACTTACGCAATCTTAGCCGCAGCAGCCCAAGTGATTGATGTGCCTCGGACAGAATTGGACGGACTGTTTAGACCTCTAGCAGATGGACGAGCCGAAATAATTATTTACGACAATGTTCCAGGGGGAGCAGGATACAGCCGACGCATTGCTGCTCAATTTCAGGAGGTCTTGGAAAAAGCCTACTGGATTGTGAGTTCCTGTAGTTGTGATACCAGTTGCTATGACTGCTTAAGAACTTACTCCAATCAACCATTTCATACCGAATTGAACCGTCATGTAGTGGCACAATTTCTCAAACCTCTCGTAGAGCAGATTAAACCCGATCCTGAATTGCAAAACTTTGCTCCTAATGCCAATCGGGTTAGTTTATCTCAAACAGCTACTCGTCTACCTGCACTCTGCCGTATGGCTGCTTCGGCTAGCACAATTTACTTGCCTTCTTTAATAGATTCTTTGGGTTTGAATCACGGTTCACTGCTATCTTGGTTCAAGCTTTTGACTGATGCTGTTTACTCCATGCAGCGCAATGGTATGCCACTGGAGTTGATAGTTAATCAACTACCAGAACTTAATAATGTTTCAGATTCCGCTCAGGAGCAGCGATCGCACCTGCTCCTCCTGCGAAAACGTCTACAGCAATGGATAGACCAGGGGTTGCTCCATCTCTACCAGTCATCTATTGAGGCTTTACCAGCATTGTGTCTAAGCACCCATCAGCATAACCGGATTGCTTTAGAACTACACAAAAATTTACATTCAAATGAATCGCTTGAATGGTTTCAAACCCGAAGCCGTGAAGGTGTAGAGATAGTATTTAATCGGTTGCAAAACCAACGCCAGCAAGCCAGACTTGTACCCGCTTCGGAGTTAGAAGATCCAGATACATTTGTAGTTTTTCCAGAGCCTAGCTGGAGCAACCTCAGCCTAACAGAATTGCGGCAGAAGCTGCAAATAGACCGTATATTGTCGGGTAGTCAGATTAAGAGCGTGCTGTACCGCGATCGCTATCTCGATGAGTCTGGAGCAAGAATCCTAGCTGACTTACTGCAAGGCGAGTGGCTTTCTTCAAACTCTGCTGTTAACATTTGGGTTCTCGAAGACAGCAAATCTCAATCAGCTGCTCAACGAAAAGCCCAATTAGAAGCAGCATTGACCGAACTTAATGTTATCGGAATTCAACCTCAAGTTAAAGTTCAACCGCAACATCAACGTTCTCATTTTCGCCACGGACGCGATCTGGTTCTTCACAGGCTCGACGGTCAGAAGTACAAGATTATCTTTGATATGGGGCTTAACTTTGTCGAGGTCAACCAAGATGGAACCTACTCTATAAAACAGCCAACCTATGTAGTGATTACAAGAGCAGACTGTTGAAGAGGCGACAATTGTCGCTAAAACCCTTGCACCGTCCGTTTTGTACCACATCGCCTTTTCAAAAAATTGAGCCAATTTTTTGGGCTCTTCCGTACTTAGTGTGCCAAATTATTAGTTTTTGGTTTCCTACACCCTAGCTGGCTATGATTTCAAGGCGATCGCCCCGTCAGGAGCAAGTTCCATAAGACAAGCTAAGGGTAAATAATCTCAAAGCCTTACCTAGCAAAGCCTTGAGCATAAATTTAAGTTAACTTAGCACACTAAGTACGGAAGAGCCGGAATCGCACAACCAATCAAAGCAATTAGACCCTGTTTCTGCTGCAATACCAAAGCAATGACCGCTCCTGTCCCAGTAATTCCTAGTGCTTTAATCGCCCAGATTTGTCTATTGTAGTCTTCAATAGTATTTTGCAAGAAAAAATATTCCTGCTTGAGCAGTTCTAACTCAAAGTCAGTCAGTGGCTTAGGCGGAGTAGGAGGTGGGGGATTAGACATTAGACATAGTTGAGATTACTAAGACTAAGATAAATCAGAGCCTTACATTACAGGAAGATGCTCCATCACCGTTAAATACTCTGTCAATGGTCAACTGGGACGCTTACCTAGAATCAATCTGCCAAAAATACGCTCAGTGGTGGGACGTTTACACGCTGACGGATGTGGAGGGATGCCAGCAAGCTGAGGCTGCACCGTCGCATCTGCTTGATTTTAACCTGATGGTGCAGACGGTACAGCCAGCCAAGGAAGAGAGGGAGCAGCAGAAAACCGAGCGATTTGACGTGCTGGAAGGGTTGCGGAAGTATGCCCCAGATCATGTATTGCTGGTGGGGCGTCCTGGTTCGGGAAAATCAACCGCACTAGCGCGGCTACTGTTAGAAGAAGCACAAAAAGCACAGCAGGCACAGCAGACGAAAATTCCGGTGTTGGTAGAGTTGCGGTATTACCGAACTTCGGTGGTGGAGTTGGTACAGGAATTTTTGCAACGGCATGACCCCAGTTTAGAGTTAGATGCCGAGAAGCTGAAAACTTGGCTGCGTCAGGGGCAATTACAGCTGCTACTAGATGGTTTAAATGAATTGCCTTCAGAAGATGCGCGACGTGATTTGAAGACCTTTCGGCAGAACTACCAAAAGACCACGTTGATGGTTTTCACGACGCGGGATTTGGGGGTAGGGGACGACCTCGGTATTACCAAGAAGCTGGAAATGCAACCCCTGACGCAAGCACAGATGCGGCAGTTTGTCCGCGCCTATCTGCCACAGCAAGGAGAGCAGATGCTTTCGCAGTTAGGCAGTCGGTTGCGGGAGTTTGGGCAAACACCTCTGCTGTTGATGATGCTGTGTTCCCTGTTCGGAAAGATAGGGAAGCTAATACCTAGTTTGGGCTGGATGTTTCAGCAGTTTACTCAGCTGGTTTACGACGGTGATCTTAGACTAAATAGCCAAGCTCACGTTTACGAAAAAGTAAGTGTTGCCGTTTATAGGGATTTCAAGGACTGGTGGCGTCAACTGTTGGAACACTTAGCATTTGTTATGATGCGGGGTGAATCCTCCACAGTGCCGCAATTAGTTATCACTAGGCATCAAGCTAAGGAAATTTTCATCCAGTTCTTGAAAGGCAAAGTTGAATACCCTGATGATCGTGCTATTCGTTGGCTTATAGATTTACTAAATCATCACTTGATTCAACGAGGGACAGAAAATCAAAAGATTCAATTTCCGCACCAACTGATTCAGGAATATTACACGGCAGAAAGTTTAGTCAAGTTGTTACCAAGCCTCAGTGATGAGGAATTAAAGCGGGATTATCTGAATTATCTGAAATGGACTGAACCCCTGGCACTGATGGAGGAGTTGGTCGAGGATGAGGCGCAGGCGATGCGAGTGGTAAAGTTAGCTTTAGAAGTTGATTTGAGGCTAGGGGCAAGGCTGGCAGGGGCGGTAAAACCAGAGTGGCAAGAACAAACAGTGGGTTTAGTAGCTAAGTTAGAAATTCCTCAGTTACTCAAAATCCAGCTTTTGGGTATGACGCTTTCTAATAGTGCAATCCCGACTCTCCTCCAAGCTTTGAGTGATGAATGCTCTGATTTTCGTTGGAGCGCTGCCTCCGCATTGGGAAGAATCGGTAGTGAGGTAGTCGTATCTGGACTCTCTAAAGCCCTCAAGGATGAAAACTCTGCTGTTCGTCAGAGCGCTACCTCTGCATTAGGGAAAGTCGGTAGCGAAAAAGCTGTGTCTGAACTCTCTCAAGCTCTCA
This sequence comes from Planktothrix sp. FACHB-1355, assembly GCF_014748295.1. Lineage (NCBI taxonomy): Bacteria > Bacillati > Cyanobacteriota > Cyanophyceae > Oscillatoriales > Microcoleaceae > Planktothrix > Planktothrix sp. FACHB-1355. The sequence goes on from NZ_JACJUP010000017.1 coordinate 12,320, forward strand.
AAGATGAGAACTCTGCTGTTTGTCAGAGTGCTGCTTCCGCACTAGGGAAAGTCGGTAGCGAAAAAGCTGTATCTGCACTCTTTGAAGCTTTAAAAGATAAACGCTCCGATGTTCGTCAGAGTGCTGGTTCTGCATTAGGGGAAATTGGTAGTAAGGCAGCCGTGTTGGCACTCTTTGAAGCTTTAAAAGATAAACGCTCCGATGTTCGTAAGAGTGCTGCTTCTGGGTTAGAGAAAGTCAGTAGCGAAGAAGCTGTGCCTGCTCTAATTCAAGCCTTGGAACATCAAGACTCTCAAATTCGAGGAAGATCTGCCTGTGCCTTAAAAAAAATTGGTAGTAAGCAGGCTGTACCTGCGTTGATTCATGCCTTGGAGGATGAAGAGAGTTTTGTTCGTGGGCACGCTGCCTCTGCTTTGGGGGCAATCAATAGTAAGGAGGCTGTACCTGCGTTGATTCATGCTTTGGAGGATAGAGAACGTTTTGTTCGCTCGAACGCTATCTCTGCCCTAGGGAGAATGGGCAGTCAGGATGCTGTGCCTGCCCTCATTGAGGCTTTAAAAGACGACAACTCTCGTATTCGTGAGGATGCTATCTCCGCGTTAAAGAGAATTGACACCCCGGAAGCCAGGTCTGCTCTAAGAAAAGCTTCAAACGACCGAGACTCATATATTCGTGGAGAAGTTGCCCCGGCGCTGGCAGAAATAGGCAGTGAGCAATCTATCTCAGAACTCTTAGCGGCTTTGAAACTCGATGACCCTCACATTCGCGGAAAAGCCGTATCTAAGCTGGGAGACATCCGCTGTGAGCAAGCTGTACGTCCACTAATCCAAACTCTGAGTGATGAAAACCCTGATGTTCGTAGGAGAGCCGTCTCCGCATTAAGGAAAATTGGTAGTGAGGAAGCTGTTTTCGGACTAGTTCAAGCTTTAAAGCATGAGAAGTTGGATGTTCGTCAAAATACTGCCGAGGCATTAAAGAAAATCGGTAGCCCTGAATTGCTACCTTACTTCAGCAAGCTTTTGCAAGAAGCTGGCACTGGTTACATCCTTAACACAATATCTGCGGTTCAAGAGCGCTGCAAATTCTACAACTACACCCTTAACCAACTTAATATCCCACCTACTCAACCCACCTCCACCTCCCTAATGTACATTCTTCACCTCTCTGACCTCCACTTCGGCACTCCCGATCAAGCCAACCTTTGGTCTAACCAACTTGCAACAGACTTATACAACGACCTCTCCATCCCTCACCTAGACTCTCTCATCCTCTCCGGCGACATCGCCAACTACTCCACAGAAGAAGAATACAAAGCCGCCGAACAATTTCTCCACAACTTCCACCAAGACTTCCCCCTAAACCCAGAGCAAATTATCCTCGTTCCCGGCAACCACGATCTCAACTGGAAACTGGCAAGAAAAGCTTACAGACTCGTTGACCGCGAAGACTACGACGGAGAACTAAAAGACGGTCACTACATCGAAGAGAGTGCAAGCGTCATCCGAGTCCGAGACGAAGCCGAATACAAACAGCGCTTTGCCCACTTCAGCCAATTCTATGAAACCATCAAACAAAAACCCTATCCCCTGGACTACCACCAGCAATTTACCCTAGACCACCTAAAAAAGCAAAACCTGCTAATCTTGGGGCTAAACTCCGCTTGGCAACTCGACCACCACTACAAAACCCGCGCCAGCATTCACATGGAGGCCCTCAGCAACGCCCTCACCCAGATTCGCCGTAACACAGACTACAGAAATTCCCTCAAAATAGCTGTTTGGCACCATCCCCTCAACAGTGCCTTTGAAGACCGCATTACTGATCAAGGCTTTATGGAACAACTAGCCGTCGCTGGCTTCCGCTTGTTCCTGCACGGTCACATTCATAAAGCTGAAACTAGCCTCTATCGTTATGATATAAGCGTCAATGGTCGAAAATTAGACAGAATTTGTGCTGGAACCTTTGGCGCACCCACCAGAGAGTTGATACCTGGTTATCCCTGGCAGTACAACCTGCTCAAGTTTGAAGGCAATAAACTAACCGTCCATACCCGTCGCCGGGAAGAACTTAACGGTGCTTGGAAACCCGATGCCCAATGGAGTCAAGGGCCAGGACAAAACCCTTTACCCTACTATCAAATTCAACTATCAGAAATAACAACCAGTAATAGTAAAACTCAATCAAAGGAAACTTCACAACCGCCGCCTGTGGCTGCTAGACAAGTTGATTTACAGAAAATTCCTCAATCTATGACCTGTGCAATTATTCTCACTGCTATTCCTGTAGAGTACGTAGCTGTTCGCTCCCATCTAACCAACCTGCGAGAAGAAATTCACCCGCAAGGAACAGTTTATGAAAGAGGGAACTTCTCAGCGAATGGTCAAACTTGGGAGATTGGTATTGTGGAAATTGGCGCAGGTAATAATGCAGCTGCCTTAGAAGCCGAACGAGCGATCGCCTACTTCAATCCCAGTATTGTCTTATTCGTAGGAGTTGCAGGTGGTATCAAAGATGTCAGGCTGGGTGATGTAGTAGCAGCTACGAAAGTTTACGGTTATGAGTCTGGGAAAGCAGAGTCAATCTTTAAACCTAGACCCGATGTGGGATTATCTGCTTACCGAATAATACAACGAGCCAGAGCCGAAGCCAAAAAACCAGATTGGCTGCAACGGCTGATACCACCTCCTAATCAAATCCCCCGTGTATTTGTCGCCCCCATTGCTGCCGGGGAAAAGGTAGTTGCTTCAGCCAAATCCGGTATTTTTAAGTTTCTTCAGTCAAATTATGGTGATGCAGTAGCAGTAGAAATGGAAGGAAGAGGTTTGCTGCAAGCGGCTCATGCTAACCAGCAAGTCTCGGCACTAATTATTCGTGGTATTGCCAATTTGATTGATGCGAAAAGTGAACTAGATGCTGCTAGCTTTCAGGAAACCGCTGCACACCACGCTAGTGCTTTTGCCTTTGAAATTCTAGCAAAGCTTGAAGGTTTAAGTAATTCAGCTTGTAGCAGTGAACCCGAAACTCAATCCAACTCTTTTCTTTATAATGTAGAGCAAGGTTCCATCACCAATCAGGGCACACATCAGGGAGATACAGTTGCTGTATCTATTCAGCAACCTTCTGGTGCGCTAAATTCTATCTCCCCGACACCAAATTTTCCTGATTTTTTTGGTAGAACCACTGAATTAAACGAACTTGAGCAGAAAGTTCTAGAGTCCCGTGTTGTACTCGTATACGGAACCCCAGGGGTTGGAAAAACCTATGTATCAGCAAAAGTTGCCAAGGCACTGAGCGAAGAATACAAAGTACTGTGGTTGGATAAAGAAGAACTAACCCTTGATGAACTGCTATTTCAGATAAATGAATTCTTAAAAGCAAATGGGGAATACGGTTTTATCACGACGTATGACGAACAAAAGATAGAGTCTCAGAAAAAGATTCCTACGCTAGTTCAGGTAATAAGTTCTAGCAAAATTAATAAATATGTTATTTTTATTGACAATTTTCAGCATACTAATCATTCAGAACTAAAGCCATTCATTGAACGATTTAGCATTTATGCACAGAAAAGTCGAGTTGTTCTGCTCGACCATTTATCAGCACATGATCGGTTGGGGCTATCGCTGGCTGCAAAAGTACAGGAATATGAGATGAAAGGATTTCAACGCAACGAAGCAACTGACTATATAAATAAGCAAAGTGAAGGGTCTAGACTCGAATGGCTTCCTGATGATGTGAATAAAGTGATTGAAAGCACAGATGGACATCCTATTGCCTTAAATTTAATTGTTCACCTGTGTCGGAGAGGAGCTTTACTGAAGGATGTGCTGGAACGTCCCGTAAAGTATGATGAGGAATTTGGAGCGAGTGAGCTACATCAGAAACTCCTAAAAGATATTGCAGAGCATCTTAATAACGAAGAAAAAGAAGCTTTACACCGTCTTTCGGTGTTTCGCATACCAGTTCAACGTTCTGCTTGGAAATGTTTGAATATTAAGGAGCAGATTGTAGAATCGCTATTACAACGAAAATGGCTCACATCAGTAAGTTTTGACAGATTTCAAATGCATCCTCTTATGCGTGAATTTTGGTGGGAAAAAGCACCTCATCCTCAAGACGAAAAGTTATCTTGGCATGAAAAAGCTGGTCATTACTATTGGGAGTTGGGAAAAAATAGCGCCATAGAAATCTTGGATCGCAGTGCTTATCTTGAAGCCTACTATCACTTTAATAAAACTGGGCAAGCTAATTTAGCAGCACAGGTTGTGAATGAGTTGATTTGTTACATATATCAGAAAGAACGCCTACCATCTGAAAGACTACCGGGATTAACAGCATGGCTACTTGAGCTAGACAGCAGTGTTTTTGATAACAAGCCCTGGCTACTTTTGGAAAAAGGTTGCAAATTAGAGAAAAAGGGTACAGGAAAAGAAGCTGAAGATGTTTTCCAACAAGCTTACAGAGCGTTTGAGCATGAAAAAAATCAATTAGGAGCGTCTGTTGCTTTGTATTATGTGGGGAAGATACTCCATCGTAAACAGCCTAAACTAGCCCTAAAATACCTTGATCTGGTTCTAAAGATAGCAGAGGAGAGTTGTCCCCCTGATATTCCTATGCAGATCCGAACATTAGGTAAACTTATTAGCTGTTATACCGATCTTGGAGACTACCCTGCTGCATTAGATGCTGCTACTCATGCTGAGAATCTAGCCCTTACCTCTGGAGATCGGCTCGGTCGTGCTTTAATTTTGTATCGCAAGGGTAGCAGCGCACGTAATCAAAGTAACTTCTCTAAAGCAGAGGAATTCTTTAGTAGTAGTGCAGAAGCATTTGAGAAGCTAGGAGATATTTATAGAGCCTCAAAATCTTACTCGCGTTTAGGTCTTGTCCAGGAAAGACAAGGTAAATTCGCACAAGCTATAAATAACCTTGAAAAAGCTATCAAAATCAAACGACAGATTAATGATGAATATGGTTTAGCTCTAGATTTAGATTATTTAGCAGATGTTTATCGGTCTCAGGGACTCTATAGGCAAGCTATCAATCGTTATGAAGAATCACTAGCTCTCAAAAAGAAAGGAAATGATGTTTATGGGCTGGTCAAGACATATAATAATTTAGCTAGAGTTGAGTTGACCATAGGGAGATTGCCAGAAGCCAATGATTATCTACAAAAATCTGAAGAAGGAATCAAAAATTTAAAAGAGAACAATGAACGGTATATTGGGCTTTCTGGCTCACGTTTGATTATCCAAGGAGACTTGAAAATTAGCCAAGGCAATCACAATGAAGCATTGCACTCATATCAACAAGCAAAAGTGTGCTTTAGTTCCACACCTCACAGCTATGCACGAGTTCTATTAAGTATTGGTCGAACTTATCTTGAACTTAGGAAAATCGCTCTAGCTAAGAAGTATTTGAACGATTCTCTACAAATTTTTGAACAGCAACATACACCTTATCATGAAGCTCTTGCCCTAACATATCTGGCAAGATTGACAGCTATAACGGGTCGGATAGAGGAGGCAAATGCTCAGAATCAAAAAGCTATGAGCCTTGCTATAGAAAACAAGTTGCAACCAATTTTAATCATTTATCAAGAGACTCAAGGATTAATTGAAGAGACCAAAGTTTTTAAAGAATTCAACTTTGAGACTATACGAATTTCAGAAAAAGAAGAAATTACAGAAACTTTAATTCAGCGTGTAGAAAAGCACTACGATGCAGCGATTCAGGACGAATCGAGAAAAAAAGAAGCATTGCGACAAGAAGAAATCCCAAAAGAAGAAATCCTAAATGTAGTAAGATTGCGACTTAAAAAGATCCTATGGCGACTTACGGTAAAGCATTTTATTGGTGAGCAGTTTTCCTCCGAGCAGGCTCACCAATTGTTACAAACAGCAGACAATAATCCAGATAGCTCATCGTTGAAAAAGCTGTTGATGCTAGAGCTATTAATTACTAAACAAACACTGCATATCTTACATTCAATATCAACATTAGTAGCGAAAAGAATAGCCGAGTATGCCTTATATATACTTTGTCCTTTAGTTCTAAGGTTTGGTTTCAATACGATACGACAAGAGATAGAAAGCTTGGCTTTTAGATTTCTATTTCCGAGTGATTATCAAGAAATAACTCAACTAATTAATTCAAAATTTTCAAATCAAAAACGCTTTATATTACTGTTAAAAGCGGAGCTTGAAATACGTCTAAGGCAGAAAAATATTCAGTTTGAACTTCAAGCTAGAGCTAAAACACCTTACAGCATCTATAGGAAGAAGACAGAGCGCAGAGTTAACCTGGATGAAATTATTGATTTGGTCGGATTTCGTATCATTACCCAAACTAAGGATGAATGTTACAAAGCCCTAGATGTTGTAAAGGTTATGGGCAAACTTTATGAAGGTGAAGGAATTTTAGCGGAACCTATACGAGATTACATTTTACGGCCTAAAAAGTCCACTGGCTATCAGTCTATTCATGTAAATATAATGATAGAGCCAGATATGGAGAAGTTTAAGGAGCCTGAATCTCATGTTGTAGAGTTTCAAATCAGAACTCAAAAAATGGATTTAGCTGCTGAAGTAGGCGACGCAGCTCATTCACTTTACAAGAGTACAGCTAACTATGCC
>NZ_JACJUP010000170.1:0-8524 GCF_014748295.1 Planktothrix sp. FACHB-1355
ACAACTAGCCATATTTCCAAGATAGTTGAAAAATGCGATAATGCTACGCATGGCTGTCGCGAACGCAACTACCGCAACCCCCACACTTTAATATCCGAACTGCTACTAACCAGCGTTTGTCCATCTGGACTAAAAGCGAGACAACCGACTGTATTAGTATGTTCTCCCAGCGTCAGAATTTCCTTCCCAGTTTGCAAATTCCATACCCTAATCATTTTATCGCGATTGCCACAACCGCTAACAAAAGTCTGCCCATCTGGATTAATGGCAATGGCAGATACCCAATCAGGATGTTTAATGGTATAAATTTCCTTTTCTGCGGACAAATCCCACACTTTTACCGTCTCATCCTCACTACTGCTGACCAGCACTTGCCCATCTGGACTAATCGCGATCGATCGAATAGAAACTAAATGCCCTTTGAGAGTACAGATTTCTTTTCCTGTCTCTAAATGCCACCCTTTAATCGTGCAGTCTCGACTGCCACTAAAAACCGTTTTTCCATCTGGACTAATCGCAACACAGTATACCACATCTAGATGTTTTAGCGTGTAAATAACTTGTCCTCTTTCCCAGTCCCAAACTTTCACATTTCCATCCCCACAACCGCTGACTATTATTTTACCGTTTGGGCTAATAGCAACAGAAGTTACCCATTTTGAATGACCTTTAAGCGTACAAATTTCTTGCCCTGTTTGGAAATCTAATACTTTGACTGTATTGTCGTGATAACCGCCGATAACTTTTTTTCCATCTGGGCTAATTACCACAGACATCGGTGTATCGGGATAAACGAGACGGTAAATTTGCTTTCCCCTATGCAAATCTCCCATTGCGATCGTTTTATCCTGACCGCAAGTAACCAGATTTCGGCCATCGGGGCTAACGGCAAGGGAATGAACCCAACTGGAATGCCAATTGATGATGTGGAGACATTCTAAAGAATTGTATAAGTAATTTTGTAATGTCTCTTGAATAATTGGATCTGGTATTTTTTGCAATATAGAATAAGCTATTAGTCGTAATTTTCGCGATTCATCTCGCAACGCCTGAATTACTAAGTTTAACCCTGCTTCTCCATATTTCACGGCTTCATAAAGGGCAGCAATTCGTTGCGCTTCTACGGCATTCCCCAAACGTTTTTTAACTCCTTCCAATCCTCCTAAAACAACGCTGCCAGATGCTGCTTGCACTTGAGAACCAAGTACGACATCATATTCTTTGGGTTGATTGTGATTTTCTGTCATTGTGCCTTTAATAACCAGCCGATTTGGAACTTTGAATTAATTTGCGATCGCACCAAAAAATTTGCTATCTTCGTACTTATAATACCAGAATTACGAAAAATAAAAATCACGAAAAACGCCAGGTAAAAAGACTAAAATAAGCTAAAAAAAGCTACTGATTCCACGCAGCAACACACACGACCCGAAAACCGATAACTGGGTACCTTTGCCTCCCATCGCTACGGAAGCGAAACGCCGAACGACAAACTCTGGGATAGTAAGCCCAAGAACCGCCGCGCAGCAGCTTGTTTGGATCGTTAGATTTCCAAAAACTACCATCGCTGGGGGCACCTTCATAATTGTCATGCCAAGAATCAGCACACCATTCAAACACATTCCCGTGCATATCGTATAATCCAAAAAAGTTAGGAGGAAAAATTCCGACTGGTGTTGTTCCGGCTTCAGAGGTGTCAGTCTCTCCCCGGTGGTAATTCACCAGTTCGCTTGTAATTGTTTCCCCAAAATAAAAAGGTGTTGTTGTTCCAGCGCGACAAGCATATTCCCATTCGGCTTCGCTGGGTAACCGATAAGTGTATCCAGTTTTTTGAGACAATCTCGCACAAAATTCCACTGCTTCTTCCCATAATACCTGCTCCACCGGTAGATTTGCACCTTTAAAACAGGATGGATCTGGATTTAGTGAAATATTGATTTGAGGTAAAGCTGCAACGGCTTTCCATTGTGCTTGCTTCACAGGATATTTGCCCATGCAAAACGATGAAATTTTTACCTTATGTTGAGGGCTTTCATAACTTTGTCTTTCCGCCTCGGTTTCCGGCGAACCCATCAGGAAACTTCCCCCTGGAATTAACACCATTTCTAAAAAAATGTCATTGTCTAAATCTTCTAAGAAATATCTGGCAACCCGACGACCAATACTAATTTTTTGTCCCAATTTATTGACTGCGATCGCATCAAACTCAAAGCTGGGTAAAAAATTAGCTATTTGCTGTCTAAATTTTCTTCCTCTTATATTTATGAGCAAAGAATAAGCAGTAGATTTTACCTGATTTGATTCATTTTGCAAAGCTTGAATTATCAAATCTAAGCCTGCTTCTCCATATTTAAGTGCATCGGAAAGTGCCGCAACTCTTACTTCTACTTCTGGATTTGCTAACCGTCGTTTAACGCCTTGCAATCCTCCTAAAACAGCCGCATCAATAGGCGGCGGGTTTTGACCGCCCAACACGGCATCATATTCTCTGGGTCGATCGGTATTCTCTGTCATTCTGCCTTTGATAATCAGCCGATTTGGGATTTTGGATTAATATGCGATCGCAGGTAGTTATATTAAGTTTAGAGGCTAATTAATTCGCTCCGCAGGACACGCAACCCGAAAACTGATTTCCAAACTTCTACCTCTGTGCTTGTTGCTGCGATCGGACCAGTAGCGAAATCCCGATCGACAACACCCCGGATGGATAGACCACCCACCACCCCGCACTACTTTGCGAGGAGTGTTATCAGCTTGCCAAGCGCTACCATCGCTAGGCGCACCCTCATAATTATCATGCCAGTCGTCAGCGCAAAATTCCCAAACATTCCCGTGCATATCGTATAGCCCAAAAGGATTTGGGGGATAACTCCCCACAGGCATTGTCTTAAAAGGATAAGTACCTTTGGGTTCGGAGGCATAAATTCCGTATCCGAAATTCGCCAGTTCGCTAGTAATTGTCTTGCCAAAATGAAAAGGTGTTGTTGTTCCAGCACGACAGGCATATTCCCATTGTGCTTCACTAGGTAAGCAATAGTTGCGTCCTGTTTTTTGGTATAACCTAGCACAAAATTCGATTGCTTCATCCCATGAAACACACTCTACTGGTAGAGAAGAACCTTTGGAAGAGGACGGATCGGGATCGAGAAAAGAATTGATTTGAGGTAAAGCCGCGACAGCTTCCCAGTGCGCTTGAGTGACAACATACTTGCCCATGAAAAAGGGTGGAACTTTTACCTCATGTAGGGGAATTTCACAGATAGAAGATCCCTTCTCATTTTGCGGCGAACCCATAATAAAAGTTCCGCCTGGAATCAATACCATTTCCAAAAAAACGCCATTGCCTAAGTCTTCAATAAAGTATTCGGCAACGTAACAATCGCGGCTAATTTCTTGTCCAAACTCATTGACTGTAATGACATCAAACTCGAAAAATAGGAAATTAGCTAAATGCTGTTTTACTTTTAGTTCTGTTCTATCTTTGAGCAAGTCATAAGCGGTAAACTTTACCTGCCCTGATTCATCTTGCAAAGCTTTAATTATCAAATCTATCCCGGCGTCTCCATAATTGATGGCCTCTTTTAGTGCAGCAACTCGCACTTCTACCTCTGGATTAGCTAACCGTAGTTTAACCCCTTCGATTCCTCCTAAGATAGCTGCATCAATAGGTGGCGGATTTTGACCGCCAAATACAACATCATGTTTTCTCGGTTGATTAGGTTTTTTTCTCATTCTGCTTTTGATAATTGGCTGATTTGGAATTTTGGATTAATATGCGATCGCAGACACTTATATTAAAGTGCTATTCAGTTCACGCAGCAGAACACGCAACGCGAAAACCGAAGTAGGAAACCATAGCGCCGGTAAAATTGCAGTTACGAAATGCAGAGCGACTGTCTGCTGGATAGTGAATCCACGAACCACCGCGCAGTACCCTTAATTCGCTAAAATCAGACTCCCAAACACTGCCATCACTGGGCGCACCTCTATAATGTTCATGCCAAGAATCAGCACACCATTCCCAGACATTTCCGTGCATATCGTATAGCCCAAAAGCATTCGGCGCAAAACTCCCAACTGGGGTTGTCTTATTACGATAAGTTCCTTGGGGTTCACAGGCGTAAGTCTTTTCTCCGTTGTAATTGGCTAATTCTGTAGTGATTGTCTGACCAAAATAAAAGGGTGTTGTTGTTCCAGCACGACAAGCATATTCCCATTCGGCTTCGGTGGGCAAGCGATAATTGCGCCCGGTTTTTTGGGATAATCTGGCACAAAATTCCACTGCTTCGTACCATGTTACCCTCTCTACTGGTAGATTTGCACCTTTAAAACAAGATGGATCGGAATTTAGTGAAATGTTGACTTGAGGTAAAGCTGCAACAGCTTTCCACTGTGCTTGTGTGACGAGATATTTTCCCATAAACAAGCTCGAAACTTTTACCTTATGCTGGGGGCTTTCATTGTACTTTGTTTCCTTCTCGGTTTCGGGTGAACCCATCCGGAAATTCCCACTTGGAATTAATACCATTTCCAAAAAAGCTCCATTGCCCAAATCTTCTGTGAAGTATCGGGCAATCTCAAGGCGGCGACTGATTTCTTTCCCAAATTTATTAACTTCGATCGCATCAAATTCAAAAAAAGATAAAACATTATTTAGATGCTGTTCAACTTTTAATTCCGTTCTATATTTGAGCAAAGAATAAGCTGTAAATTGCACCTGCTTGGATTCATCTTGCAAAGCCTGAATTACCAAGTCTAAGCCTGTTTCTCCATATTTAAGCGCATCCGAAAGTGCAGCGACTCGCATTTCTAAGTCTGGGCTAGCTAACCGCCGTTTAACCCCTTCGATTCCTCCTAAAATAGCTGCATCAATAGGTGGCGAATTTTGACCGCCCAACACGGCATCGTATTCTCTAGCTCGATCGCGATTTTCTGCCATTGTCCTTGTTCTTGCAACGCTGTTTGGCAACCTCGACGGCGTTTAACCCTTGGCGAAGATGTGGGATATGTAAAATTTGGTAGATTCAACGCACCAAAAAAGCTGCTGCCTCAACGTGCGCCGTCTGCGGAAAGAAATCGGCAGGTTGTACTTTTGTCAAGCGATATTCGCTGTTTTGACACAATAATTTAAGGTCGCGGGCGAGAGTGGCGGGTTTGCAACTGACGTAAACAATGCGCTGAGGTTGAATTTGCAGTAAAGTGTCGATGACAGCCCGATCGCATCCCTTTCTGGGCGGATCTAACAATACAATATCCGGCTTTACATCTAACTGCGGTAGTAACTTCTCGACTTCGCCAACTTGAAACGTCACATTATTAATACCGTTCAATTCTGCATTTGTCTTTGCCTGTTCTACCGCCTCCGATTGCACTTCCAAGCCAATTGCTTCCCGTACCCGTTTCGCTAACGGCAAAGTCATTGTACCGATACCGCAATAGGCATCGAACAAAACCTCATCGCCTTGCAGATGCAATTCAGATTCAATAACCTGCAACAGTGCCTCGGCAGTTTCTGTGTAAACTTGGAAAAAAGTATCCGGGCGAATTTGGTACTCTAAATCAGCAAACACTTCGCGCAAGTAAGGTTTGCCGACAATACAGCGAGTTTCGTCTCCGAAAATAGCATTAGTGCGATCGCCATTGCGATTCAGTGACACCCCTACCAACTCAGGATACCGCTTCAGCCACTCCTCTGCCTGCGCTTTCATTCCCGGTAATTTCCAATCCTTGACTACCAAAGTTAGCAGCATTTCACCGGTACGGCGTCCAATTCGCAACGCCAGATGCCGAATTTGCCCTTTGTGACGGCTTTCATCGTAAATTTGCCACCCCCGCTGCTGGATATCCCGTTTCACTTCTGCCAGGAGGGGATTTAACCGCGCATCTTGCGTCGGACATTGACTCAAGTTAATCAATTGGTGACTGCCTTTTTGGTAATATCCCGCTTGCACTTGTCCCGTGGCTGATGATATCGCTAGAGGATATGTCGCTTTGTTACGATATCCCAAATCGGAATCACCCGCTAAAATGCGATCGACTGGTGGATTGTCAATACCGCCTATGCGCTGCAAAGCTTGAATCACCTGATTTTGCTTCGCTTCTAGCTGATACTGGTAATCAATATGCTGCCACTGACAGCCGCCGCATTTATCAGCCACAATGCAGCTAGGGCGAATGCGATGGGCAGATGGTTCGATAATTTGGTGAAGTTTGCCGTGGGCGTATTCCGGTTTCACCCGCACCAGGCGAACTGAAATGCGATCGCCTACCACCGTATCCGGAACAAACACCACCCGTTCCCTCCAACGCCCCACCCCATCCCCAGAGTCGGTTAAATCGTCAATATCGATCTCAACCAAGTTGCCTTGTTGCCAGATATCATCAGATTTTGAATATTCAGTTTTAGACTCAGAATTTTGAATCATCGCCATTTTTCTATCTCCCCCTCTCCCCATATCTCCATCACCTCTCTTTCTTTGTGTCACTCAGAATCGTTAAACTACGTAATGTTATCTGAGTTAACGCAATCGCAATATCATGAGCGTAGTTAGCCAAGTTATTCTCAAAGCCGACGACGAGCTTCGCTATCCTAGCACCGGCGAACTCAAGAGTATCAAAGAGTTTTTTCAAACCGGCGTACAGCGGACACGCATCGTCGCCACACTAGCTGAAAATGAAAAGAAGATAGTTCAAGAAGCCAGCAAACTCCTGTGGCAGAAGCGTCCCGACTTCATCGCCCCTGGCGGTAACGCCTACGGGCAGCGCCAACGGGCGTTATGCTTGAGAGACTATGGCTGGTACTTGCGCCTGGTCACTTATGGCATTCTCTGCGGCGACAAAGAACCGATCGAGAAGATCGGTTTGATTGGCGCACGGGAAATGTACAATTCTTTGGGCGTCCCCGTACCCGGAATGGCGGAAGCTATCCGTTGCTTGAAGAAAGCTTCTTTGGCTCTTTTGAGTGAAGAAGATGCTGCCGAAGCAGCGCCTTACTTTGATTACATTATTCAGGGGATGTCCTAATTCCCACTTTCTGAGTACGCTCAGAAAGCTGACTGATCTGAGCCAAAGTTTGCCTTCGGGACGTCAATAGACTTCAACCTTTTCATTTTAGCCTCCTTCCCCACCCTTGTCGGTGCTTCCTGGCTGACTCTTTGTCAGGACACTGACGATCGGTGGGGAAATTTTCATGGTCTTAATCTTAAATGAAGATAAACTTTTGCCAATAAAAAACCGACAGTCTGCTTGTGGGATCTGTCGGCTGGTCGTGTGTTCCCTGTCGATGACTCGGCTAGAGTTCAGTTGTTTTGTAGTATGGCCGTTTCGCAACGGTGCGATCGCGATCTAAATCATGTTATTTTGTGATTTACATCACTAAATTTATACCGAAATTTTGCATTATCTACCTATCTGGACTTAAGCTGAAAATACCCAGAATTTCAAGAGATGGCCCAATCCTTCCTGTCTTGGTTAGAAATTGGTAACACAGGTTTTGTTACTATCACAACACCTACTATTTCCAGGTAAAAAGTTCTCAATGGATCGTGAAAGTAAATTGTAGTTTTATAAAGTATTTCTCATAGAAAAATTAAACTTTCAAAACAATCCTTTCCTTAATGGAAAAAATAAAATTTATTTATTTGTAATCAATGTTACAACTAACACAGCTTAATTCGCTTACCATAGATAAAGCTTAAAAATCTGCAAGACTTTTTATTCTCTTCTGGTATCGCCAAAAGACTTATTCCTGTTGCGCCAACTAAAATCTCTAAACAGTTATTTTAGTAGAGCGAAATAGCGCTGTTTTGTCTAGATTTATGCTGGTTTTTAAGTAAAATTGAAGCCATTTGTAAAATTGGCAACAGCTCAAGTCGGAATTTTAAACTAAAAAAATTAGTGTCCTAAATTACGGAGAGTTTTAGCCAATGTCTTTGAATGTAGAACATCAATATCAAACTATCGACAGGATAGACAATACACCTGAATTAGCGCCCAGCATCTCTAGCAAAAGAGAGAGATTAGAAAAAAGATTACAGGAAACGGAAGTAAATTATCGCAATATCTTTGAAAATGCCCTCTTAGGTATGTTTCAAGCTACAAGCAGTGGCGAATACTTACTAGCAAATCAAATGCTATCTTCCATATACGGATATGATTCACCTACAGAACTTATTGCGAACATTACAAATATCAAAGAGCAGCTATATGTCAAGCCAAATCGTTATACCGAGTTGATGGAATTATTGGAAAAGCGAAATATCGTATGGCAATTTGAATCTCAAGTATATCGTAAAGATGGCAATATAATATGGATTTCTGAAAATGTAAGAATTATTTATGATAGCAGCGGCGATATAGTTGGTTATGAAGGATATGTGCAGGATATTAGCGAGCGCAAACATTCTGAGGAAATGATGCAGGCGGAGCTTGCAAAAGAAAAAGAAATTAATAACATCAAAGCTCGATTTTTTTCAATGGCCTGCCACGAATTACGGACATTTCTAACAATCATCATAGCAACCAG
>NZ_JACJUP010000171.1:0-8556 GCF_014748295.1 Planktothrix sp. FACHB-1355
GGGGGAAGGCGAAGGATTATTTGCTTGGGGGGAAAGTGTTGACTCAGGCGATGGTGTTTCAGAAACAGGAAGGTGGAAATCTAAGGTTATCGGATTTGGGGAAAGAATTTATTCGGAAAAGTTTGAGACACAGACGAATCGGAACCCTCAAAACAGCTAATCTTTTTACAGTTCCTCTTTTCATTGCATTTGTAGCTGCTATTCCATTTTGGAGAAAAGCTGCCGAACAGAAGGCTTGGGAGACAATTAGAACTCGTGGTTTAGGAACACGAGAAGCATTGGAGTTGTTGACAGAGGGATGCCAGAAGCGCAAATCTTTACAGTGGATACCTAATTACTTAAAAGCTCTCTTGTTTGGCAACTGTGCCAACTTTATTGGTATCGACCTCATGTATGCCAAGCTCAGCGATGCAGACCTCAGCCGTGCTAACCTCAGCCGTGCTAACCTCAGCCGTGCTAATCTCAGCCGTGCTAATCTCAGCCGTGCTAACCTCAGCCGTGCCGACCTCAGTCGTGCCGACCTCAGTCGTGCTAACCTCACCGATGCCAATCTCAGCGGTGCTAACCTCAGCGATGCAGACCTCAGTCTTGCCAACCTCAGCCGTGCTAACTTACTCTTTACTGACTTCAGTAATGCAAATCTTCTCGTTACCATCCTCGTCGGTGCCAACCTCAGCGAGGCCAACCTCTTCCGTGCCATCCTCGTCGGTGCCAACCTCAGCGAGGCGAACCTTAGCAAGATCAACATCAGCGAGGCTTACTTCGACTGTATTACAGTTCACAGTCCGGTTAACAGTGAACGACGCTGTACCAAATTCACAAATTCTAAAAACCTAACTCCCGAACAAGTTAAATCTGCTAAGAATTGGGAGCAAGCAATATACGATGAAGAGTTTCGTAAAAAGCTAGGCTTGAAATAGAAAGCGGGAAGATGGGGGAATCGTTTTTGACCGTCGAAAGGTAACAGCAGCATCGGAGGTTTTTCAATGATGTCAGTGGAGATAGAAACTTTTGTTGAGAGACGGTTGGGAGTTTCGCAAAAAGCGATTAGTGAATTTTGTCAGCGTTGGCAGATGATTGAATTTGCTGTATTCGGTTCTGTTCTGAGGTCAGATTTTTGTTTTGATAGTAACCTTTGCACCGGAAATCAGCCCGCCTGCGATTCAAATCGTTGGCAACGCTTGCAGCCCGCCAGGGGTTCAAAGCCCAGGCTAATAGCGAAAGTCCATTGAAGTGGACTGAAGAATTATTGATAAGTTTTTGGTTTTTCAGTCGGTTTTAACCGACTTTTGCTATTAGCCCGGAAATTGATTTCCGGGCGGGTGTGGACAACATCACCGAGAAACTTTTTAACATTATCATTGATTTTCGAGTGGGTGTGGATGGAAAAACGATATGCTTTTTTTTGGATGTGGGGAAAGTGCGATCGCATATATCGCTCTTTTGTCATCAAAGTAACAAAAGAGCGATAATTAACGCAAAATAACGATCGCGTGAACTTCTTTTGAGTGCGATCGATCTAAATATCTGGATCTATCCCTAAATCTCGCAATCGTTGAGCTAATCGATCGGCCCGTTGAGCTTCCTGCGCGGCCCGTTGAGCCTCATATTTAACCTGTTCTTCAGGCGTCAAATAACGTTTTCCCTCAGCGTCATACCAATACAACCATTCTCTTGTCACCCCAGAATAATTTCCCCTCTCACAACCAATTCCTAAACCTATTTCCGGCATCCAAATTGGATTTCCTGACTGTAATTCATAGTTGCCATTAACTAATTTATGGACTTCCAAACGTGGTTTGCGGCGACGGCGGGAGGAATAAATGACATAATAAAGTATGCCTAATTCTTGATATTCAACTAATTTATCGCTGTATTCCTTCCGATAGTTTTGTGAAACAACTTCTAGCACCAAAGTTGGTACGACATTTTCATCCCACAATACATAACTGGGACGTAATTCTTCATCATAAAACCGTTCCACACCTAAACTTAAGAAAGCATCTGGTACGATCGCGGGGTAGTCAGGGTGATAATAAATACCCATATCGATGCCAAAAAACCAATCCATGCGTTCTGCCCAAAGAATGAGCAAAATTGCCTTTAGCAACCCTGGTATTAATTCTTGCAGTTCATTATCCACAGGTGTCTCATCAGAATCAGGTAGTTCTTCGGCAGAGGGCAAGTATCTCGGCAGCTGGTGCTTTAACATAGCAGCTTTCCCTAAAACTCACTTACAGCTTTTAATTTTATCAAATTTTTTTTGGTTAAATTGGAGGGGCAATTTATGAATTGTCCTTACAATCTGATTTGGGCATGGCGAGCTAGTTATGGTACAAACTCTGGAAAATGTGGAATAAATTTTAATGCGATCTCAGCACATTCAGATGAAGAAAGGAAGAACTATATTATCAGGAATAATGTTAAGAAGGTGAGTAAACTTAAAGTTTACTCACCTATAGTAGCAGATTGCAATTATAGCAATTCTAAACGATCCGTAAAAGCTGCTTTCCTTTCTGTGCGCCCTTTACAGTTAATTAGCGCTCAAAATCGACCATTTCACGGTTTGAGTACCGCTGTTGTCATAATATACGCCTTGTTGGTCGTTGTTGATGAAGGATACAGTTTCGCCCGGTTGAAGCTCAACTTTTTGTCCTTTGCCGTGAGCAACAGCTTGGTCATTTTTGAGAGCGACTAATGCAGCTGGTTTGATGTGGGAGAAACGCACATAGGGTTCTCGTCCGGAATTCTCCGGATTGCCATTAGCATCTACTGGATTGGCAAATATCCATGAGTCACCGTAGTTCCAGTCGCCCTCGGCTTGAATTTGCAATGTTATCTTTATATCGGATTCGTTAGTTAAGCTGGGAAGGTTTTGTTCCTCATTTGCGTAAACAGTAAGTTCGCCTGTGGGTAGTTCATAAGTTTTATTGTCCGGCTTAGAGACAATAGAACCTTCTTTTTGAACGTGTACGGGTAAAGGAATTGTCCGTTGGAATTTTCCATAGCGGAATTCCGATCGGAAAAATCCTTTGTCTTCAGCTTTGTGTTCGTAGCGGTGTTCGCCCGCAATAGAAACAGCTTCCCGCGTGACTTGGATATCTAAATCTTTTGCTTCCATACCGGGAAGTTGCACCCGCAGGATTAGGTTAGTATCTCTGTCTTGAAGTTCAACCGCAGGTATCCAAGTCATCTCCGACTGTTGGTTGTTTCCTGCTAATTCCTCAAACAACTCGTCAAACTGACGGCGTAAGGTTTCTATTTCTCGGAATGGTTGCCAACGTATAAGTGCCATACGTCAATTACCTCCGTAATAGACTTGATTAACTAAGTTGTTTTGGTTCTTGAGTAACACGATTGAATCTATTTTGCCTGGGGCAAGTAAATAGTTTTAGCTGAAGGTTGATAACATCTCTAACTGATTTACTTGCCTTTAATTTCATGTTCTCCTAACAGCACAATTTCGTCAGTGGGGAAAACCCTACTTATGCAGTGAGACTTTCACTACTCCACCCATTCCCAGCAGCTGATGTTAAAGCCGAAACCTTGTAGTGCGATCGCACCCACGTAGCCAGGAAAAGGGTTTAAATGCTGGAGGAACCAAGCTGTGGCTAATTGTCGATCGCCTTTAATGCTGAGTAGCCTAGCCGGTTCTCCCGGCGCTAAGGAAACATTAAACTCATCTAGGGGTAAAGCTAAGCCATCGCCAATTGCTTTGATGTAAGCTTCTTTGCGAGTCCAGCAATTAAAAAATGCAGCTTGTTTTTGACTGGGATCGATGTCGCGCAACACGGCATATTCTCGCTCAGAAAAGAAACGCTTGGCAATTTGTTCCGCATCTTCCATCGGACGGATTTGTTCGATATCGATACCGAGTTCGCGATCGCTTGTAACCGCATATAAAGCGACCCCATCAGAGTCAGATAAATTAAATCGAATTGTATCCCCACCGCAGCTTTTTGCCAATGCAGGTTTGCCGCGATAAGCATAATCAAAGTGCAATCGATCGGGCGACATATTCAAGTAGCGACCCAACAGCGTTCTGAGAATGCCACGGCGAACAATGAAACGTTTTTTATGCTGCTCAAAATAAAAGCGATCGGCCCTCTTTAGCTCATCCGCAGAGAGAGTTTGTGCCAACTGTAAAACCCGCATCTCTGGCAAGTCAAGATCGGCACACCAAATATGAATATCATTACTCGACAATGTAAAGTCTGCTGGTGGAGTATCCCAGAGACAACCAGAAACAGCCATTATTAGTTATCCTTTACGAGGGAGAAACAAAAGAGAGATTATGTCAAATTTTTCCGAAAATCCAAATACAGATAATCTAGTCAAAGTCAATCTTCCTCAAGAAGAAGATGTTTTCATTTTTCCTGCCTCTTTTGCTCAGCAACGACTCTGGTTTATCGACCAATTGGTTCCCGGTAATAGCTTTTATAATGTGCCGACAGCAATTCGTCTGACAGGTTCGCTCAAGGTAACCGCATTAGAGCAGACATTGAATGAAATTATACGACGACACGAAGCTTTGCGTACCGCATTTGGGATGATGGAGGGGCAACTGGTGCAGGTAATTGCTCCTACTTTTAACACATCCCTATCCGTATTCGACTTGCGGCATTTGCCGACAGAAGAACGGGAGGTGGAAGCAAAGCGCATCGTCACCGCAGAATGCGATCGATGTTTCGATTTATCGACTGGCCCATTGCTGCGATCGATGCTGCTTCAGCTTGCCGATACAGAACATATTTTATTGCTGAATATGCACCATATTATCTGCGATGATTGGTCGATTGGGGTACTAATTCGGGAACTGAGCGCTATCTACACAGCGTTTGCACAAAACCAGCTTTCTTATCTGCCAGAATTACCTTTACAATATGCAGATTTTGCTCACTGGCAGCGCGAATGGTTGCAAGGAGAAATGTTGGCAAATCAGTTAGCTTACTGGCGACAGCAATTAAACGGAATTTCTATATTAAATTTACCTACAGACAAACCTATATCGGCCAAACAAAGCTATCAAGGAGCCAGGGAATTTTTAGAATTACCAAAACATTTAGCAGATGCCCTAGAAACACTTGCTCAGCAAGAAGGCGTTACCTTATTTATGACATTGCTGGCGGCATTGCAAACCTTGCTTTACCGCTACACCCATCAAGAAGATATTGCAGTCGGTTCGCCGATCGCCAATCGTAACCGCAGCGAAATTGAAGGATTAATTGGTTTTTTTGTCAATAGTTTGGTGTTGCGTACAAACTTAAGTGGAAACCCAACTTTTCGGGAAATGCTAGCGAGAGTCAAACAAGTAACGCTGGGAGCCTACAGCCACCAAGATTTGCCTTTTGAAAAGTTAGTTGAGGAACTGCATCCAGAGCGAAACTTGAGCCGACATCCGTTATTTCAAGTGGTGTTTGGTTTCGAGAATGCCCCAATGTCTGCGCTAGAACTGCCCGGTTTATTGCCTAGTTTTATGAATATTGATTTTACCACAACTCGCTTTGATTTGGAATTGCATTTGTGGAAGTGTTCGGAGGATTTCCGAAGTTTATGGGGAGGAAAGTGGGAGTATTCGGAGGGGATTAGAGGCGTAGTGGTTTACAACACGGATTTATTCGATCGAGCCACGATTGTGAGGATGTTGGGACATTTTAAAACGCTGCTGTCAGGTATCGTTGCCAACCCAGAACAACGGATTGCTAATTTACCGTTATTGAGCGAAGCTCAACTATATAAGATATTAGTGGAATGGAATAACACGCAGGCAGATTATCCTCAAGATAAGTGTATACATGAATTATTTGAAGAAAAAGTGGAGCAATATCGTGATGCGATCGCAGTTAGTTTTGCAGGCAAGCAACTTACTTACGGAGAGTTAAATATACGCAGCAACCAACTAGCGCATTATCTCCAAAATTTAGGTGTAGCTTCGGAAGTTTTAGTCGGCATCTGTATGGAGCGTTCTGTAGATGCGATCGTCGGGTTATTGGCTATCCTAAAAGCGGGGGGAGCTTATGTGCCTTTAGACCCAACTTATCCGTGCGATCGCTTAAATTTTATGCTAGAAGATGCCCAAGTTTCAATTTTGCTAACACAAGAGAATTTGGTTAAGTATTTCGACAAGTTCTCCAAGCCAGTCGTTGATATAAATAAAGACTGGGAAATTATCGAGCGAGAAAGCAAAGAAAACCCAAACAGCAGCGTGACAAGCGATAATTTAGCTTATGTAATTTACACTTCTGGTTCTACAGGAAAACCCAAGGGAGTAGCCGTTACTCACAAAGCTGTAAATCGCCTTGTCTGCAACACAAACTATGTGCAAATAGCACCCGAAGATAAAATTGCCCAAGCCTCCAATACTTCCTTCGACGCAGCGACATTCGAGATTTGGGGAGCGTTACTTAACGGCGCTCAACTTGTGGGAATTAGCAAAGAGATCGTCCTTTCGCCAAACGAATTGGAATTGCAACTTCGCCAAAAAAAACATTAGTATTTTATTTTTGACTACAGCCTTATTCCAACAAATTGCCAGAATTGCTCCCCAAGCTTTTACTGGGTTGCGATACTTGCTATTTGGCGGTGAGAATGTCGATCTCAGATGGGTGCAAAAAGTTTTGAAAAAAGGAGTGCCAAAGCACTTAATTCATGTTTATGGCCCTACAGAAAGTACAACCTTTTCATCTTATTATCCCGTGCAGGAAATACCAGAATCGGCCACATCTATTCCCATCGGTCGCCCGATCGCCAACACGCAAATTTATCTGCTGGATGCACATTTACAGCCTGTACCTATTGGCATTGTTGGCGAATTGTACATTGGCGGTGATGGACTGGCGCGAGAATATTTACACCGTCCCGAATTAACTGCCGATCGCTTTATTTCCGTTCCAGATCCAAGAAACCCGGTTTCTTGGAGAAACCGGGTTTCTGTCGAAGAAACCCGGTTTATGTCAGCGCGTCTTTATAAAACTGGTGACTTAGCCCGCTATAAACCAGATGGCAATATTGAGTTTTTAGGGCGCATCGATAATCAAGTCAAAATTCGCGGTTTCCGCATTGAATTAGGAGAAATTGAAGCCGTACTTTGTCAGCATCCAGAAGTAGCAGAAGCTGTTGTAATTGTCAAAGAAGAAGTACCGGGCGATAAGCACTTGGTAGCTTACATCGTTCCTGAAAAACAACTAATTAATCCAAAATCCAAAATCCTCTCTTGCGAAGGTGGGCATCGTGACGGTCACCGCCAAGACGCCCACTTCGCGCAAAATCCAAAATCGTATGACTGGCGCGAGTTCGCGAAACAGAAATTACCAGACTACATGGTGCCTTCAGTTTTTGTGATGCTGAAATCCGTACCGCTGACATCGAACGGCAAAGTCGATCGCACTGCCTTACCTACGGTAGATACGCTCAGTTTTAATATAGAAGAAAATTATATAGCACCTCGCACTTCTGTCGAAGAGGTGCTAGTAAAAATTTGGGCTAAAGTTTTGGGAAGACAGCAGTTAGGTGTCCAAGATAACTTTTTTGAATTGGGCGGACATTCTTTACTCGCAACTCAATTAACTTCGCGAATACGCGATGCTTTCCAAATAGATTTGCCTGTACGCATATTGTTTGAAGCACCCACTGTGGCGAGTTTAGCTAGGTACATTGAAACAATGTCTTGGGCAGCGAAAAATTTGGATAGCAGTAACTCTACGACAAACGATCGAGAAGAGGTAGAATTTTGAATATAGTTGAGTTTTTATCCCAGCTTCGCAGTCTAGATATTCAGGTTTTTGTTGATAGCGATCGCATTCGTTGCAATGCGCCTGAAGGAGTTATCACACCTGAACTGCGTGCGGAAATTCAAGAACGCAAAACCGAAATTATTTTATTTTTAAAAGCTGCTAATTCCACAAGTAAAAACAATACTATATCTCTCGTACCAATTTCTCGCGATCGAAATATTCCGCTCTCATTCGCACAACAAAGATTGTGGTTTCTAGATGGTTTAGTCCCCAACAATCCCTTTTATAACGTTCCGGCAGCAGTGCGTCTCACAGGCTCGCTCAACTTAGAGGCGCTGTCACAAACTTTTAATGAAATTGTGCGGCGTCACGAAGCTTTGCGTACCACTTTTGTAACAGTTGAAGGGCAACCAGTTCAAGTAATTCATCCTGCCTTAAAAGTATATCTACCCATCATCGATCTGCAAGATTTACCACTAGGAGAACGAGAAAAAAAAGCGCTACGACTGACAGCACAGGAAGCTCAAAAACCTTTCAATTTATCCACCGAGATATTGCTGCGAATAACGCTGCTGCGACTGAGCGCAACAGAACATATTCTCTTATTGAATATGCACCATATTGTCTCCGATGGTTGGTCGATCGGCTTATTAATTCAAGAACTGGCAATCCTCTACACAGCCTTTGCCAACGAGCAGCCTTCTCCTTTGCCAGAACTACCAATTCAATATGCAGATTTTGCCTATTGGCAGCGCGAATGGTTGCAAGGTAAAGTGTTAGAAACCCAACTTAGTTATTGGCGGCAACAATTAAACGCTATTTC
>NZ_JACJUP010000172.1:0-8535 GCF_014748295.1 Planktothrix sp. FACHB-1355
TAATTATAGCATAAAAAGGTAGTTTTATGATGGAAAAGCAGATTCACAAATACCCGCGCACTCACCACATAGAAGGTTCGCGATCGCAACCGGGAGATGAGGATTTAGATAGCGTACCTTTTAGCGCGATCGCTAACAAATATGTCGTCATTGAAGAAAAAGTCGATGGCGCAAATGCTGCCATTAGTTTTACTTCCGACGGTCAAATGCGATTGCAAAGTCGAGGGCATTATCTCACAGGAGGAGAACGAGAAAAACATTTTAATTTATTCAAGCAATGGGCTTACAGTCACGCGGCAGCTTTTTGGGAAGTACTGGGCGATCGCTATATTTTATATGGCGAATGGCTATATGCCAAACACACAGTTTTTTACGATTACTTACCCCACTATTTTCTAGAGTATGATGTGCTAGATATCGAACAAAACCAATTTCTCAGCACTCAGAGTCGAAAGCAACTACTTTCAGGACTGCCGCTAGTTTCAGTACCAGTTTTATTTGCGGGTAAAATCCAGTCTTACAAGCAAATGACCGGATTGCTGCACAACTCCCATTTTATTCAACCAGGACACTTAGAAAGACTGCGGTTATGCTG
Source organism: Planktothrix sp. FACHB-1355 (assembly GCF_014748295.1). NCBI lineage: Bacteria > Bacillati > Cyanobacteriota > Cyanophyceae > Oscillatoriales > Microcoleaceae > Planktothrix > Planktothrix sp. FACHB-1355. The sequence goes on from NZ_JACJUP010000172.1 coordinate 596, forward strand.
TCAGGAAAAAGGATTGGATGTGGAGCGATCGCTCAACCAAACCGATGCCAGTACTCTCATGGAGGGATTATACATCAAAGTAGAAGAAGACACAATAGTTACTGACCGTTATAAATACGTGCGTGCCAGCTTTTTAACCACGATATTGCAATCAGAGGGTCATTGGTTAAATCGTCCCATTATCCCAAATCAACTCCGTCCCGACATAGACTTATTTGCATTATGAATTCCTCCCAACTTTTATCGCCATCTTGGACATTTCCCCACTGTCCCGCATCGCCAAACTGGTCGATCGATTGGTCAGCACTTCAGGCAGAATTTGATTGGCTGCAATCTCTGCAAAACTGTCCCCAAGACCCGCGTTACCATGCAGAAGGAGATGTTCTCACCCACACGCGCTTAGTTTGCGAAGCGTTAGTTTCCTTACCGGCTTGGCGAGAATTACCAGCTACAGAACGTGCTGTTTTATTTGCAGCCGCTTTACTGCACGATATTGCCAAACCGACTGCTACTATTATAGAAGAAGATGGCAGCATCACATCAAAAGGGCACGTTCGCCAAGGCGCAAAGATGGCGCGACAAATCCTCTGGCAATTGCACGTACCATTTCATCAACGAGAAGCAATAGTTGCCTTAGTGCAATATGGTAGTCTGCCATTATGGTTTTGGGATAAAACCAATCCGCAACGTGCTGTAATCAAAGCCAGTCAATTAATTCGATGTGACTTGCTAGCATTATTGGCAGAAGCAGATGTAAGGGGTCGCGAATGTGAAGATCGAGAACAATTGCTAGAACGCATTCAGTTTTTCCGCGAATTTTGTCAGGAAAATGAATGTTTCGATCGACCGCGACATTTCCCCTCCCATCACAGTCGATTTGTGTATTTCCAAAAAGAAAACGGCTATCCCGATTATGCTGCTTTTGATAATACCAGATTTGAGGTAATCCTGATGTCAGGATTACCAGCTGCCGGGAAAGATTATTGGATTCGGGAAAATCTGCCAGATGCGAAAGTAATCTCTCTCGATGAATTGCGAAAAATCCTGAAAATATCCCCAAGAGACGAGCAAGGTGAGGTGATCGAGAAAGCCAAATCAATGGCGAAAGAATACCTGAGATCCCATCAATCTTTTGTTTGGAATGCTACAAATATTTCTCGGCAATTGCGTTCTGGTTTGATTAGTTTATTTTCGGCATATCAAGCACGAATTCGGATTGTTTACTTAGAAGTTCCTTGGGAAGAGTTGCTGCGACGCAATAGCGATCGCAATTGCGTCGTCCCCGAAGCTGTAATATGGAAAATGTCGCAGCGATTGGAAGTGCCAGACATCACGGAAGCTCATATAGTAGATTGGCTTGTCGATGCGGGATAGCGCTCAGATGGTAGCGAAGACAGCGCACCTAATAGAGTAAGTAGTTCGTAGGGTTTGTCAGAACTGATAAAATTAGGGTACTCTCCAAAAATTTTGGTTTTGACGAGCCTACGTATAAAATTTCAACGGTATGAGTTACGATAACGCTTGTAAGTATTTAGCAGAACGTTTTCCGGCTGATTTTACCCGGTGGCTTTTAGGAACGGAAACCGCTAGAATTAGAGTATTGAAAACAGAACTAGATCTAGAACCAATTCGGGCAGATTCGGTTAGCTTTTTGCGAGTTGGCGATCGAATTTTGCATTTAGAATTTGAAACCGATCCCTATTCCAAACCGCCGATTCCTTTCCGAATGTTAGATTATTCAGTCAGGTTAAAGCGGAAATACGATCGGGATGTAGAACAATTTGTCATCTTTTTGCAGCAAAGTTCTAACGAAATAGTTTTCACCACCGAATATAGGGATAGAACCACAGTCCACCAGTATAACGTAATTCGTTTGTGGGAACAAGACCCTGCCATATTTTTAGATAATCCTGGTTTGTTACCTTTGGCGGTATTGACGAAGAGTGATTCGCCCCGAACTTTGTTGGAACGAGTTGCCGAAAGACTTGATAGAATAGAAAACACACAACGACGACAAGGAGTCGCTGCTTGTACTGGAATTTTAGCTGGTTTACGCCTTGAAGCAAATTTAATCCGTTCCATTTTGAGGGTTGATATTATGCGACAATCTGCTTTTTATCAAGATATTATCCAAGAAGGAAGACAAGACGAAGCACTGTTATTTGTTACCCGCCTATTACAGCGCAAATTTGGGGAAATTGATGTTGTAATTCAAGAAAAAATCCGCAGTTTATCTGTCGAAGAATTAGAAAATTTGGGAGAAGATTTATTAGAGTTTTCCGCAGTCGCAGATTTAGAGGCGTGGTTGGGATAACTGCAACTCTAATCCCACATCTCATTCCAATGGCGGTAAAGTAAGTCAGGTTATCATAAGCAGCGACAAAAGCTCAGAGTTGCTGCTTATAGCAAAAGTCAAAAGTCACCCGATGCCAGGATTTTGGATTTTGGATTTTGGATTTTCTCCGCCTTATATCCCGCCACTGATTCGGAGTACCGAATTCAGTGGGGGACGAGGGCGCGAATTAGTTAAGCTTTTCAACCAAAGAAACCTGGTTTCTCACCCTCGACTTCAATAGTGGACTGGCGCTCTAGCTCCCAATTGCCAATTTTCAATTCTGAGATGTCTGACAATTAGGATGAGCTAATGCGGTACTGTGCGGTGTAACATTAGCAGTATTAGCGGTGAGGACAACCTTACCATCAGGATCGGATCTCCAACCAGTAGCTTCGACAATTCCATTAGTAAGTGAAGGTTCTTTTTTCCCCCACTGTCCCACTCCGCCACTCCCCTGTCCTGGTGTCAATCTTAGATCGATCCAACTCGCTTGAGACTCAAGTGCTTGCAGGGGACTGGGTGGCAAACCACCTCTACCGATAACAGTGAATTGACTTCTGGGCGAATTCCCACGGCGACAAGAAGAAGTAACTAACGCCGTCGCATCGATGAGATTTCCTGGCAATTCTATCAAACCAGCACTGGGGTTAACATCGGGGGTGTTGACTGTGACGGTACCGCTTAAGGAAGAATCTGCACCAGTGGCGGTGATGTCGCTAGTAGAGAGCAATGCGGGATCTAAAAGGTTGGTATCGTTAGTGTTGAGTAAGGTTTGCAATTCTTCGGTAGTGCGCGACTGTGCGCCAAAAATGCCTTGAGCGTTGATGGTAACCGTACCGCCTCTATCATCTAGAGAATTGGCGCTGATATCGCTATTTTCTAAAGCGACGAGGGTATCTGTGTCGATCGCAATATTGCCGCCGATGATATTATTTCCCTGTGCGTTGGTAGTAATCCTGCTATTTTGGCGCAATATTAAAGAGGAAGATTGCAGTTCGATACTAGCTTGATTTTGTGTAGTAATATCGCCGCCGACAGTTTCCGTGCTGATTTCTGCCCGATTTTCCATATAAATGGAATCAGCAGCGACTGTGATATTGCCAGCCGTACCGTTCCCCAAACTCGTACTATTTAATGACGCACCATTGGTGATGGAAAGGTAACCTGTAACAATATCGATGCTACCGCCATTACCCACGGCACTATTTTCTGCTGTGCTGACTACCGTAGTAGGCGAGCTGTCGCTGGCCTTACCATCCAAGGATACGCGATCGCTCGCGACGATCGTCACATTGCCGGCGTTACCTTTTGCAAAGGTGGTCACGCCCAGTGTAGCGCCTCCCCTCACGCTCAAAGAGTTGGTGGTGATGTTGATATTACCGCCTTCACCCACAGCATTCTCTTCTACTGTACTCAAAGCTCCACCGGGGGAGCCAATGCTACCGGTACCATCAAAGGAGACACTATCGCTGGCGATAATATTTATATTTCCGGCTTTACCCTGTGCAAACGTGCTGGCACCCAATATAGCGCCGCCGGTAACACTGACAGACTTGGCGGTGATGTTGATGTTACCTCCAGCACCGACAGCGTTTGTTTCCTTTGTACCCACGGTGCTGGCGACTCCACCGGGCCCACCGTTGCTATTGACGCCATCAAAGGAGACGGTATCGCTGGCAATAATAGTGATGTCTCCTGCTTTACCTTGTCCTAAAGTACTGGCATTCAGTACTGCACCCCCGGTAAGCTGCAAGGAATTGGTAGTAATGTTGATGCTACCCCCATCACCGAAGCCATTCTCTTCTACGCTGCTGGTGGCTTGGCTGGACGCGCCTTCGCTATTTTGACCGTCAAAGGAGACAGTATCGCTAGCGACTATAGTTATCTTTCCGGCGTTACCTTTTCCAAATGTGCTGACATTCAGGAGAGCGCCTTCGGTAATGTGCAAGGATTTGGTGGTGATGTTGATGTCACCTGCATTACCTACAGCCTCGTCTTTGACTGTGCTGGCGGCTTGGCTGGATGCTCCGTTGTTGCCAGTACCGTTAAAGGTGATGCGATCGCTCGCTATAATTGTGATGTTTCCTCCATTACCTTGTCCGAATGTGGTGCTACTCAGGAGGGAACCTTCGGTAACGGTCAGCGATTCAGTATTAATGTTGATGTTGCCGCTATTGCCAATGGCATCGGGATTGAGGTTGTTTTCTATTGTACTCGAAGCAATTGTCAAAGCTGCGATCGCATTTAGAGAGATGTCTCCTGCGATTGTTTCTGTTGTCCCCAAGCCTTTACCTATGCCAGCAGTCAGGAGACTGTTTCCGGAAATATCTATATTTCTGCCACTGATGGTAATGCTACCACCTCGATCGCCGATCGCGTTGATACCGCTTTTATTGATAATTGACACATTTGCTAATGGGACAGGCGAGACGCCTATCCCACTATCCCCACTATCGGGAAATTGTAAAGATGTTTGATTAAATGTCTCTACATCAGTATTTACTCCTACTGTTCCTTCTCCTGCCAATCCACCCAACTCAACACGACCGCCGGCACTCTGCAAAATGCCGCCATCAATAATTACATTGCCGCCGACTAATGCTAAAGTATTGCCGTCTCGAACTTCTAGGGGATTTAAGCTGCGATCGAAACTTTCTTTTGTGCCAGTAGTACCGAATTCCTGACCTTTTCCTTGCACGCGAATTTCGCCTGGATTCGCGCCATATTGCAAGCCAACGGGTACGTTGACGCTCAGCAATGGCGTTTGGGTATTTGTGGTGCTAAACTCTATGCGATCGGCAAATTTAATAGTGTTTGCCGTTGAAGCAAAAAACGAGCCACCGATATTCAATTGTGCGTTAGGGCCAAAAATAATTCCATTTGGATTGAGTAAAAATAAGTTGGCGACGCCGTTAGCGCGAATTAACCCATCAATATTAGATATCGAGTTACCCGTTACCCTGGTAAATATATTCTGAATATCCAGTTTATTGTTGAAAAGTACTTCTGTACCGGTGGGTACGGAAAATTCCCTAAAACTGTGAAATAAGTTGCTACCTGCTGCGGTTCCTCCTTCTATGAGGTTGGTATTACCCTGTGGAGTAACTGTGGAATTTACCGGCAGCGTTGCATCGGGGACGATTTGGCCGATTGCGTGTTGCGCCAACGGACACATCCAGAAACTGAATAATGCAGGCCAAAACAGGAAAGAGCATTTTTTCATAGCCGTCTATTTTTTTTAAGTAACGTCTTTATTCGATTTGACAATTACTCGCACGTTCCAGGAGTAATCGCCAGCCAGCGGAAGCAAAACGCGCCAGCCAATACATCCAAAAAGAAGTCGGAACTAGCCAAGTAATCGGTAAATGTCCGACAGGTACATCATCAGTGAAAGTTATTTCATTGTAGCCGATCCATTTTTCGCCATTTCGCCAACCTACTCGTTCGGCTAGTTGATGGTAATCTTTGTTAACTTCATTGTAAATTTTATTGATTATGCTGAATCCAAAACGTCCTTGGCTGTAATGAATCCAAAGGCGATCGATCTTACGCAATTCTGCACAAGGAAATTTTTTCATATCATCTTGAGTCAGCAAGCAATCTTTGCGTTTATCTGCACCAGCAATTGATAACATCAGTGTTCTGGTTTCTAAATCTGCTTCTTTCCATTTTTTATTAGCGAGTAAGTCGCGTAGTTTTGTATAGTCAGGATTAAGATTTGATATCATGTTTGGTGGAGTAATATGAGGATATTTTTTTACCGCAGATGTGTGCAGATGAACGCAGATGAACGCAGATGAAGAGTTGGAATTTGGGTTTTTTTATTTTAATTGAGGTGTTGGGTTAAGGTGGCTCGATCGCACACGACAGTTTCCCATTTTATATCGCGATTTGATATGTTTTGGTAATTAAATCGATTGACAAAGTTTTTGGCGATTTCCTCAATTTCGACAAGTTGGGATGTTTCGGAAATTTCCAGACCTAGTACTGCACTATTGGTGTTATTTTTGATGATAATTTCCGGCCAAGGTCTGACCGATATGTTGAGTTGTTTTTCTAAATCTATGACTAATCCGATGATATGTCCTAACAGCCAGCCTGAGTAAATTTCTCTATCATTTTCATTTGCAGTTGTTGCTGTCAGTACTAAAAATTGTGGCGTTTGCGTATGTAAATCGATTATCTCAAATATGCTTTCCCAACTGATTTTACCAGCTAATGCTTGTTCGGCTAATTTAGCGGCGCGATCGAATTCGCTTTGCAATATTTTGGCGGTGGAACGGGAAACATTTCGCGCACTATTTTGGCATGGTTCAATTGCTGTGATAATTGGTAACCAATCTCTTGGCAAAACGCGATAATTTCTGCCTGCTTCGCTTAGCGATATTGGCTGAATCCAATCGTGTTGAGATAAATTTTGGAAAAAATGCACCAGCAAATTTTCTGTTTCTGGAAATGTCATATCCTGGGGATAATTCTGACAACTCCAAGCGGCTAACAACGCCCAAGTAAAGTTACCCAAAAACCCCCAAGCGTTGCCGTGAATTTGCCGCGATCTGGCCCATCCTCGCACCGCACGCAATAGTTTTTGGAACGACTCGAAGGGTAGGCGCTGACTGACGTTTTGGACGATCGCATCTGCTTCTAAACAACCTAATACTGCTTTCCAACTCACCGGATCGAATTTTTCCGGTAACGCTTCTTGTAATTTTTTTAGTTTTGCGATATCATGGGTTGTGCGAGCGACAAGCAGATCCAGACCGACCCCTTCTATCTGCATCCTCAACACTGGCACGATCGCATCTTCTACTAATATTGCTTTTTCGCACAAATCTTGCAATTTCTGTTGCACGCTTTCCAAAAATGCCGACGCGGATAAATCGGCGGGAATTAAACACATCGCATCGATATCGCTATGCAAAGTCTGCACTCCCAAACGTGCTGAACCCAATAAATGTAACGATGGCGGAAAACCCAAACACTCTTGACAAGCTTGTTCTAATACTGATAAAATACTTTCCCGATGCTTTTGTTGTTCTGGTGAAAGTTCTGGTGCCAACTTGTTCGCAATTTGCATTAAGTTACTGACAAGCTTACTGGCAACACATTCAACTTTTGCTGTTCCCAACTCCACCAAGTAACGCACCTGGAAAGGTTCGTCACCTTGGCGCGAGATTAAAGCGATCGACTCCACAGGAAAAGTGAGGGGATGCCACTCAGGCAACTGGGATATCGCTGCTGGTGCTGTGCGAAACTGACCGACACTTAAATGCGGTGTAAATCCGGCAGATGATTTGGTGCTTTGCTCGTTGCACTGAGGAAATATTTGTTGTAAAATTGATTGTAATTCATGCAGTGCCGATCGCGGTTCGGCAACGGGACGCAACCAAGCAGTACAGCTAGAATGATGTGTAAAAGTAGCGAAATTTTCTAGGGTAATTGCAAAAGGTTTTATCTCTCTTAATGCTTGAGCGATCGCATTTGCGGCTGACTCAAAATATTCTGCAGGTAAAAAACCGTACAGCAGGTTAATATGAGGCATCCAACGATCGAATCTGCGATCGAAACGGCGGCGGATTGTTTGAATTGGCGGCCAAATTTCCGC
>NZ_JACJUP010000173.1:0-8505 GCF_014748295.1 Planktothrix sp. FACHB-1355
GCTTATACTGAAGCAGTAAACACCTTACAATCTCTCCGCAGCGATTTAGCCACAATCAATCCAGAAGTGCAATTTTCGTTTCGAGATAGTGTAGAACCGATTTATCGAGAGCTAGTCGATTTGCTGTTACAAAGATCCGAAGAGGGAGAGAAATTTCAACCCCCAGTGCAAAATCGATTAATTCAAGCTCGTCAAGTTATCGAGTCCCTACAACTAGCGGAACTGGATAATTTTTTCCGAGAAGCTTGTCTGGATGCAGCACCAGAATTGATTGACAAAATCGACGCGGGAGCGGCAGTTATCTATCCAGTTATTTTAGCCGATCGCTTAGAAATAATCCTCAGTTTGCCCCAGCAACCATTGCGTAACTACACTACCCAAATTGACCAGAAACAAGTTGAAAATATCGTTAACCAACTCAGACAAAGTTTGGGGATTCGTCACTCCAATCAAGACGAACGCTTGCAGTTGTCTCAACAACTTTATGACTGGCTGATTCGACCTGCTGAGGCAGAATTAAAAGCGAGTGGGATACAAACGCTGGTATTTGTTTTGGATGGTGCGTTGCGAAATATCCCCATGTCTGCTCTCTACGATGGCAAACAATATTTAATTGAAAAATATAGCATTGCCCTAACTCCCGGTTTACAATTGTTGAAGCCGCAACGACTGACGCGAGAAAGGCTGAGGGCTTTAGCTGGTGGACTGAGCGAATCCAGACAGGGATTTTCTGCTTTACCGGGTGTGAAAAGGGAATTAGAACAAGTTAGTGCTGAAGTTCGTTCTACAAGACTTTTGGATCGAGAATTTACTAGCATAACGCTGGAGAATGAAGTAAAAGCCGTTCCTTTTCCTGTCGTTCACCTAGCAACTCACGGTCAATTTAGTTCCAATTACCAAAATACATTTATTCTCGCTTGGGATGGCGAAATCAATGTCAAGCAGTTAGATGAGTTGTTGCGTAGTAGAGATCCCAGTAAATCCGATCCGATCGAATTGCTGGTACTCAGCGCCTGCGAAACTGCTACTGGGGATAGACGCGCCGCTTTGGGACTAGCTGGGGTGGCGGTACGCGCTGGCGCACGCAGCACTTTAGCAACTTTATGGAAAGTGAGCGATAGTTCTACTGCCACCCTGATGACTGAATTTTATCGCCAGTTAGCCAATCCCGGCATTACCAAAGCTGAAGCGCTTCGCCGCGCCCAAAATAGCCTTTTGCAAAACCGCAGCTACAGGAATCCGTATTTCTGGGCTCCATACGTTTTGGTGGGAAATTGGCTGTGAAAAGTCAAAAGAAAAAAAGGGAAAGGGAGAGCGGGGGAGTGGGGGAGTGAGGCAATTGCATCTAATTTATAGTTGACAAAATGTACAAAATATGTATGTACATCAAGTTAGGGATTGTCTGTCGATCGCACGATCGAGCCGCAGTTTCCCTTAGCCCTATATATTGTCAATAAGCCTTGATTATTGAAATTGACAAACCCGATATATCGCGATAGATTCTTTTTAGATAGCGATATATCGCGATACCTCATAATTACAAAGAGCAAAAATATGTTCAAACAATTTCATCCCCATTTTCTCGTACCAGCATGGGCAGGAGAAGGCCCTAGCGATCGAGTCTTCATGAGTGGGCGACACGGACGCGGACATGGACATGGACACAAAGGTTCATCTGGTGACGGGTGGCCAGATGAGCCTCGTACCCGTCGCGGTGACATCAAATTCATTTTGCTTGGGCTTCTATCAGAGCGTCCCCAACATGGTTATGAATTGATGAAAGAGCTAGAAAACCGTCGCGGTGGCTTTCGTCGCCCCAGTCCAGGCTCGGTTTATCCAACGCTTCAGATGCTAGAAGAAGGAGGTTATTTGACCAGTGAGGAAGTCGAGGGCAAGCGGGTTTATACGATTACCGAGAGTGGCAGACAACTCTTGAGCGATCGCAACCAACAATCTCATTCAAGAAAAGGTCACGACAGTTTCACTGAAACCAAACCTTCTGAATTGATCGAGTTACGGCAGACTTTAACCCAGTTGAATGATGCTGTCACCCAAGTTGCTCGAAGTGGCAATGTAGAGCAAACCAATCGGGTACGCGATCTGCTTGTTCAGGTAAAACGCGAGATTTACAAACTGCTAGCAGAACAGTAAGCAGATGTGTTGATTTCGCGATCGCATCCTTATAATACGAGTCAGAATTGCTCCCATTGCGATCGGAAATTACAGAAATCTCGATCGACTAGAACCCACATTTGTCTGCATTGTGGATTTGTAGAAGATCGGGATATCACGCAAAGAAACCGGGTTTCTACGAAAAATGGTAAGTTTGAGCGTGAACGATCGACTCAGAAACCCGGTTTCTAGCCCCAGCGCAATCAACATCCTCAAAATAGAGCTAAGTAAGCTTATGAAGCAATCGCCAATTTCAGCAGAATCGATTTCAGCACCGATCGGTAAGACGATATATCCAGAACCTTACGCTTCCCTCGTGAAGGGACGACAAAAGCGAAAACTGGGTGAGTATTTTGGGTTGACTAATTTTGGAGTTAATTTAACCCATCTCTCACCGGGAGCAATTTCTGCACTCGCTCACAGCCACTCAAAGCAAGATGAATTTATCCTGGTATTGGAAGGCAGCCCAACGCTGGTACTAGACGAAGAGGAATTCGTTTTGCATCCCGGTGACTGCTATGGATTTAAGGCAGGTACAGGTATCGCCCATCAACTGATTAATCGAACTGAAGAAAATGTAACCTATATTGAAATTGGCGATCGCACTCTTGGAGATGAGGTCGAATACCCAAATGACGATCTCAAAGCAACACAATTGCCAAATGGTGAATGGGCTTTAACGCACAAAGATGGTCGCCCTTATTAAGGTCACTGCCTAACAACAGCGCTGCACCAGAAGTTGGGCGATCGCATTGTATACTTCTAGTTAATGCGATCGCTCGTTCTTGTAGGTCAGATTGAAGGATGAAACCCAACACTCATAACTACTTTTCTACTCAAACCCTGGTGCGATCGGTTTTCTTGAAGGTGTCAGCGAAGATGGGAAATAACAATCATTAAACTCAGTGAATTCAAAACCATGCAAATTACCATCGACCTCCCTGACAATCTATCCCTCACAGAATCAGACCTGCGCCGAGAAGTTGCGATCGCGCTCTTCCAGCAAAAAATCTTACTCATCGAACAAGCGGCTCAAGTCATTGCGATGGATGTAGACGATTTCTATCAAATCCTCGTAGATCGAGGTATCCTCACCCCCCCAAGCGACCCTGACGACGACCCCAATGAACTCATCCTCGCCCATTTGCGGATCTCCTTACAACAAGCCAAAGAAGGCAACTTGAAGCCCGTCTCTGAACTCTGGGACGGCATTGATGACTGACGCTCCATCCATTCAAATCTTAGTTACCCCCGATTTTCAAGGACAACTTCGCAAGTTAGCCAAACGGTATCGCAATATCCGGTCCGATCTACAACCGCTGTTCGATGACCTCGAAAATGGTAACTGTCCTGGCGATCGAATTTCTGGCACGACCTATACCGTTTTCAAAGTCCGCGTCAAAAATAGCGACATTCAAAAAGGCAAAAGTTCAGGTTATCGAGTCATTTATCAATTGCGAGACAACATCTGCATTCTGCTTGTCACGCTCTATTCCAAATCCGATGAAACTACTTTCACAGCTAGTGAAATTCGCGAAATTATCGAGCGCTTCAATGAACCCACCGAACCGCCTGCCCAAGGAGATTGAACCATGCCTCAAACACTTGGTTGAAATGGGTGTTCCCAGAGAAGAAATTATGTTGGGTTTACAGCCTCCTTACAAACGGCAGTACACAGAGTAGGGTGCTGCTTAAGATCATCACGTCGCAGTTGAACAATGCCCATGCACCCAATATGCGATCGCTCGATCTTGTAGGTCAGGTTGAAGGATGAAACCCGACGCTCACGACTGCTTCTCCACCTCAATCCTGGTGAGAGCGCTCGATCGAGTCATGTTTGGTTTGACGTTACCTACTGATTTACAAGCGAGAATGTAACAACCTACAGCGAGGGGCGATGGCGATCTTTCCCATACTCTGCCTTGTCATACTTCGCAAAGGCTCCGCCTCCAGCAAGCGGCGAAGCCTCATCGGGCGGTAGGTTGCAACATAGGTTAATGCTGGATAAGATCGATATAGGGGGTGATATCCAGCAAATTTGACGTTGAATAAATAGTTATTATGCTTCATTTTTGGGTCAGGACGGTAGTTTGAAGGTTGTCGCTCTGAGTTCAGTGTCCTAAAGTGTTATCGGTGAGATGAGGCTTAAAAATAGTTTCTAAACTGTATTGCAGGTTACTATGGCGAACTTTGAAGAGGAAATCAAAAGAATAGTTAAAGAAATAAGATCTCCTAACATTGCAGTAATTGGCAGAATTGGTGTTGGTAAAAGTACGCTTATCAATGCGGTATTTGGGGCAGAGGTCGCTAAAGTCGGTGCAGGCTTACCTGTCAGTAAGGGATTTGTCAGGTATCCGAGAGATCCTGATGAGAAATCCCCTGTGGTTTTGTATGACTCTGCTGGATACGAGTCAAATAAAGAGACTGAATTTGTTGAGAGTACATTAAGATTTTTAGAAGAGTTAAGACGAAAGGGTATAGAGGAACAAATTCATTTAGTTTGGTATGTTGTAAATGCTTCATCTGCAAGGTTTGAATATTTTGATAGAGATATCATTAATAAACTGTATGAGCAACAAGTTCCTGTAATTATAGTTCTCTCTCAGTGCGATCGCGCAAAGCCAAATGAAATTTATGAAATCAAGAGAACAATAGATAATTTTAAATTTAAAAACACATACGATTTGATCGAAGCATCAGCCTCCCCTCTTGAAATCAATGGCAAGCCAATTTGCGATCCTTTTGGCTTAAAAGAATTGATCGGCAGAACAGTAGATTTGCTTCCTGAAGTGTATTCAGAAGCGGTGCTTGTAATGCAGAAAGCAGATGTAGAAGCTAAAAGAAAAGTGGCAGGGAGATATGTTTTTACTGCTGCCATTGCTTGTTTCAGCGCATCATTCATTCCAATCCCTTTTACAACGCCTGTTTCAGCAATGACTGCTCAAAGTGCTCTCTGTGTGAAGCTTGCAGCCTTGTATGGTTATACTGATATGGCAGCATTTTTAGGCTCAATCAGTGGTTTAACAACTTCCGCGCTTTTCACTTTTCTCTCAACAGCAACTTTAGACTTGATAGGTTCAATTTTTCCTCCTAGTCAAGTAATTGCTGGATCAACAGCAGCAACTTATACTACAGTTTTAGGATTATCTTACACCTCAGTTTTTGAGAAAGTTGCTAAGGAACATATCTACAAATCTGGCAAATACACTGTTAGAGATTTTTTGAGAAAGACCTTTAGGGAAGAATTTGAAAAGTACTCTAGAGTTAAAATCTATTCAATTGCTGATTTAGAGAAACTCAAAGAACTTTTCCTTAAAGGACAACTGTAATTGAGCTTTAGTTATTTTTGTTTAGTTATTTTATATTCTGGAATTTTTAACCATATTTTTTATGTGTTGTCGAGTATCATTATGGTAGCCTAAAGCTGCGATTGTGGTCAGCAGTGTAACAATTCTGGTGCAGCGGATTTACCAACGCCGCTTGTGGAGTTGCAAAGACCCCGGAAATTGCTGACCAGGAACGTTAGATCGGTATGTATGCGACATAAGCTCTTTTACTGGACTGGCGCTCTAGCCTCTGATTGGGCGAACACTTTCGCAGCGGCGGCTACGCCTGCGCCGGGGGTCAAGGAGTCTTGTCCCAGTTCGATCAGAGTTGCTTCTAGGGAGCCGATCGCAGTGAGGATATCGCGATCGGTGACAAAACCCAAGTGACCGATACGGAAGATTTTGCCCTTCAGGTGGTCTTGTCCGCCCGCTAGAGCGATGTCGTAGCGATTTTTCATGATTTTGAGAATTTGTTCGGTGTCCGCTTGTACGGGCGCTACAGCGGTAATTGCGGGACTGGCAACATTATCGGGGGCAAACAAAGGTAAATTCAACTGCTTGAGGGCGGCGCGAGTGGCATTCATCAGTCTTTGATGCCTAGCGAAAATATTTGCCAAGCCTTCTTTTTTCATCATCTGCAAGCTGACTTGCAGCGCCATCATCAAGTTGATTGGCGGGGTGAAGGGTGTGGTGTTTTTGGCTTGGAATTGGCGATATTTGTCTAAATCTAAATAGAAACGAGGCATTTTGGCGGTTTTGTACGCTTCCCACGCTTTTTCACTCACGCTGACGAAGCCTAACCCTGGCGGAATCATATAACCTTTTTGCGAAGCGGAGACAACGACATCAATACCCCATTCATCAACGGGGATATTGACTGTTCCCAAACTCGTTACGGCGTCCACAATAATTAAAGCTTCGCCGTGCGTTTTGACGTGGCGATTGATGGTTTCCAGGTCATTTATGACACCCGTAGATGTTTCGCTGTGGGTGACGATGACAGCTTTAATTTGCTTTTCGGTGTCGGCTTCCAGCTTTTCGCGAAATTGTTCCGGATCTAAAGGTTTACCCCAGTCAGCAGTAATTTTTTCTACATTTAAATTGTACGTGGTAGCAAGGTCTGCCCAGCGATCGCCAAATTTACCATTACATCCTACTAAGACGCGATCGCCCGGACTGAGAAAGTTAATAATTCCGGCTTCCATCGCTCCTGTACCGCTAGCGGTAAGCATTAAGACATCGTTCTGAGTTTGGTGAAGCCATTGCAAGTTTTGCAGTACTTCCTCAAAGATACAGCCAAACTCGCTGCTGCGATGTCCGATCGGCTGTTTCGCCAAAGCGAGTAATGCCTGTTCCGGCACTGGTGTAGGGCCGGGTATCATCAGTATTTGCTTATCGTCCATAATGCCGCAGTCATTCGATTTTGGATTTTGGATTTTGGATTTTGGATTGACCTCACGGATAAATCTGGCGGCTTATAACTATTTTCCATTTTGGTCAATACAAAATAGTCAGGAGCCAGTAGTTGTTAGAAAATTAACTTTAGATTGCAGATTTTTAATTTAAAATCCCATCTCCAATTGCAAACTAAAATTAAAATTACGATTGTTCTTGAGGTGGCTTCAGGCCATTTGAAGCTGAGTTCAAATTTGATTTTGCTGTTGAGGGCAATTCAGCTGAAGAGGGAATAACATGATTGAGCGACCAGAGGTATTCCGTTTTGATGTGAGCTTGTTCGCAAGTTTGTTCGATTTGTTTCTGTAGAGCAGCTGCTTTACGCAAAGTAATTATTAGTTGGTTAACTTTATCCTTTAGTTCTGGTTTTTGAGATACAGCGAACATTGTTTGTCGTTCTAGTAATTGCAGTACCAGTTCGTAATGGATAGGAGAAGGAATAGGAATTGGCTCCATGAACGCAAATTTTCCTCAAGTTAATTTCCGATTAAAAATTAAAAATATAATTTCTAATTTTTAATTTTTTTTCACCCAATGGCAAAAAGCTCTAATATCGCAGCTTGAGGATCTGGCTGTTTAACCAGCGACTCACCGATCAGCACCGCAGTTGCACCCGCTTGCGCTACCAAGCGGAGGTCTGCTAGCGTATGCAGTCCCGATTCGCTCACGACCGGGATGCCTCGCTCTTGGAGTCGATCGTTTCTTGCTGCGAGGATATCGCAGGTTGTTTGTAGATCGACCGAGAAATTTTCTAAGTTGCGATTGTTAATGCCAATTAGGGTAGCTTCTTCCAAGGCTAACACGCGATCGAGTTCTTCTAGGGTATGCACCTCGATCAAAGCCTTCATTTTCAAGGCATTGGCGATTTTTACAAAGTATTTTAAGTCTCGATCGGAAAGTATGGCAGCGATCAGCAGGATGGCATCAGCACCGTTGATCCGGGCTAGATAAATTTGGTAGGGGTAAATTATAAATTCTTTGCACAGTAACGGCAAGTCTACAGCAGCACGGATGCGTTGCAGGTTTTCAAAGCTACCTTGAAAAAATTTGGTATCAGTGAGAACCGAGATACAGCTAGCACCTGCCTGCTGGTAAGCTTGAGCGATCGCTACTGGGTCGAAATCTGCCCTAATGACGCCTTTACTGGGAGAAGCTTTTTTGACTTCCGCAATTAAGGCAGGTTGAGTTTTGCCTTGGCGCAGTGCTGCCACAAAATCGCGGGGTGGGGGCAGGTCGGCTATTTTACGCTGGAGATCGGCCAAAGGCAAGCGTTCTCGCATTTGCGCTACTTCAGTTTCTTTATGCCAAACAATTTCCTCCAGAATATTTCTCGGTGAGGCATCTGGCAGCGCAACTTGGTAGCGCAATTCTTGAACGGCAACTGCGGGATTGGGGCGACGACGACGAATTTGCATATTTGGGAAAAGGGGTTAGGGGTTAGGGGCTAGGGGAAAGAGGGAGAGGCAGAGGCAAGAGGCAGAGGCAAGAGGGAAAAGGGAAGAGGGAGGAGGGAGAAATTTGAATGATTGACTTTCCCTGGCCCCTAACCCCT
>NZ_JACJUP010000174.1:0-8424 GCF_014748295.1 Planktothrix sp. FACHB-1355
CATAAAGATATTGAATAGCACGGATATCATAAGCCATAGGTGTAATAGGAAAAGGGTCGAGCGAAGGGTCATTGTAGCTCATCACGGTATTAATATTATGATCTTCCCAATAAGGAAGATATGGAGGTTCCCCCTCACTGTCTTCGCCATTGTAATTACCCGGATGTTTCAAACCCAAAGCATGACCGATTTCGTGAATTAAAGCTGCGTAGCCGCGACTGCCAGGGCCAGATGAAAAGGCATCAGACCTACCTTCAGCATTACGGTTTAAATGTACATCTCCATCAAGATCGTTATAGCCAAGCTCATAAGTATAAGCGTAAAAACCCGGTACACTGTCTCCATTGGAAAACATGAATCGGATTTGACCGTGATGCGTACTTGTCTCTGGAACTTCAACAAAATTAAAGGGGAGAATGGGGGCATATAGGTTATAAAAAATATAGCGAACATTATTTTTAATTGCCTCACTCACTTCCCCCACATTTTTTTCTGGGCCTGTGTAGTTAAAAGCGCTAGCCGCTGTAACAAAACTAAATGTCAGCGTGCCACCTTCTGGAACTTCCCACCTAGCGGGAGGATTCTCAATTAAGGCAGCTATAGAGTTGCGATCGAAAAAAAGTGACGAACGGCGTCTTTCCGCATAGCCATAGTTTTGGAAATGTTCAAATGCTGTTTGACCGTTATTAATACCTGCCGCAATTAAATCTGGATTTTGCGATAAATAATATGTCGGATCGAACAGCACTAGAGGAGAAGCGCGGCGTCCCTCCGCTAAGCCGAACCTTTGAAAATGCTCAACCGCTTGTTGATTATTAAGACCCGCAGCAACTAAATCTGCATTCTGAGAAAGATAATAATTGACATCAAAAAAAGGTGAAAATCGGCGTCCTTCGGCTAAACCATTTTTTTGCAGATGTTCCAATAGTTGGCTGTCGGAAACAAAAGCAGCCGCTAAATCCGGGTTTTTATATCTATAGAAGAAAAGATCTACTAGCGGTGAAAATCTTCTGCCCTCATCTATACCGCTGTCTTGAAGATGGTTGAAGAGTTGGGTGTTTGTCGTTAAACCTGCCGCCGCTAAATCAAGGTTGTTTGAGCGATAAAAGTTAAGATTGACTAACGGTGAGAATTGGCGTCCTTCATTTAAGCCATAGTTCTGGAAATGCCAAAATGCTTGTGTGTCGTTGAGGTTAGCTAAGTCTGGATTGACAGCCCGATAATAATTGGCATCGAATAATTGTACAGGCATAAATTATTTCCTATCAGTATTTACCTGTTATAAAATACTTTGTAGGGTGGGCAATGCCCACCCTACGACTACTAAACCGAAATGAAATCTTCAGAGTTAATTAATCCTGCCTGAACACCAGTCAATACAGCCAAATATTCACCACTACCAGCAATCCGGATTAAAGTATCGTTGGCATATGTACCAGAACCTTGAGTAATAGTGAGAGCCCCAAACGGCAAAGCAAGCGCTAAACCGATCTTATCCTGACCATCAGTAAAATCAGTAATAACATCAGCCGTTTCCGGAGTCGGCCCGCCATCCCCTGGAGCAAATACAAAAGTATCCGCTCCATCTCCACCAGTTAGTGTATCTTTGCCACGAGCGCCTGTTATCCTGTCATCGCTTCCATTGCCTTTAATGTTATTGAACAAACTATTGCCCAAAATTTCATCTTTGCCATTAGACCCTACCAAATTTTCAATCTCAGATCCAAAAGCAACGCTTGTAGAATACAGACTGGTATTATATGGAGTAAGAACAGGAGAGCCATCTTCATTAGTTTGATTGTCATCCCCACTGGGAACTAAATAAGTAGCAGTATTAAGAGCAACCTGTTGCGTATTTTGACCGCCCTCATTCATGTCAAAGTAATAACCTACTTGATCCGGTGGTAATCCCGAAAAATCTAGTGTGTCGATGCCACCGCTGTCCCATAGTGTCTGCTTGATCCCAAAAAAATTGCTGGCATCAAAATTATACGTTGTATCGTTGCTGTTGAAATAACTGGCACCATACAAGAACTGCAATGCACGGATGTCGTAGGACATTGGCGTACTTGCCATTGCTCCGTTGTATCGTTCAAGCGAAAAGTTAGCAGTCATTACAGTGTTGGTATTATTATCTTTACCAACATTCAGATTTGGCGATGAAACTATCGTTGGTTTTAGACCTAAAGCCCGACCAACATTTTGCAGCAATAATTCGTAAGAAACAGTTCCTGGCCCAGTTGCAAAATCAATTACACTTTTATCACCATTTAAATGCACATCACCACCCAGACTATCGACAGGGTAGCTGAGAGTATCGTCACCTGGGTCTTTGGGATAGTAGGCGTAAGCTAAGGTATCTGGTGCCTGCTCCCTATTAGAATACATGAACCTGATCTGACCGATATTAGGAGGTCTGTCGGTAACCTCAACAAAATTAACTGGAATGTATTGGCTATACAGTCGCAGGATACTGCGGATATTATTCTTAGTTCGATCGTCCAATTCCTTAACGCCTGTTTCTTGCCCTTCGTACAAAAAGGCACTGGCAGTAGTCACAAAACTGTATGTGAGTACATTACTAGCTGGAACATTCCATTTAACTGTTGGTTGAAAAAATGTCGTCGGGTCAACGCTTGCTGGTTGAAAGTCTGTTCTGATCAATGCAGCTAAAGCCTGCGGATCGAAGAAAATTGATGAGCGACGACCTTCCTTTAAACCAGAAATTTGAAAGTGTTCAAATGCTTCTTTGCTAGTCAGTTTTGCTGCCGCCAAGTCTGCGTTGTTATCGAGATAATATACCGGATTGAATAGAAGCGATGGGCGTCTTGCCTCATTCACACCAAAGTTTTGAAAGTGAGCGAACGCCTGCCGATAATTCATCCCGCTTGCACGCAGGTCGTGGTTGTTATCTAGGTAGTATCTGACATCGAAGAACTGTGAAAATGAGCGTCCTTCGTCTAATCCATACTTTTGAAAATGGTCGTAAGCATCTCGTCGAGTCAGACCTGTTGTAACCAAGTCTGGGTTTTTACTTAGGTAGTAATCGAGATCTAAAAAAGGTGAAAATTTTCGGCCTATGTCGGCTATTCCAAAGTTTTGGAAATGTTCCAAAAGTTCCGCATCGGTATCTATTCCTGCCGCGACCAAATCAGGATTATTTTGTCGGTAAAATTCTACATCAAATAACTCAGGCGCGGTGGTGGGTGTTTCAACAGAGATACCGGAAAGTTGGAATTGCTCGAATAATTGTTGGTTGTCCAGTCCGGCAAAATTGGGATTGCTAGCTCGGAAGGCATTTAGATCGACTGCTGGAGAGAAGGGACGCCCCTCAGCCAAACCAAAGTTTTTCAAATGCACAAATAATTGTGCGTTATCCAATTGGGCTAGGTCTGGGTTACTGGCTTGATAAAAATCCAGGTCGATGTATGAAGAAGTTTTGCGCCTTTCCGCAACACCTGTACTGAGAAAATGGTTCAATAATTGCTCGTTGTTTAAGTTACCCAAGTCGGTGTTGTTGCTGCGATAATAACTTACATCAAAAAACGGCGAATATTTGAAACCTTGCGGTATACCAGTGGTAAGTAAATGTCGTTCTAATTCTCTGCTGTTCAAATTAGCCAACTCTGGATAGTTAGCTCTATAAAAACTTTCGTCATATATTTCCTGTACGCTAAGTGGTAAAACAACAGGTGGAAACATAAATTTTTCCTAGCAGATACAAAGGTTGGCGTTGATTATCAGCTAGTTGTTAGTTATGTTTAAACTCACTGTTAACAACTAGCCGCGCACTATTCTCAAATAGCAGTAAAGTCGCTTTGGGTAATGGCCGCAGATGGAATCCCAGTCAATACAGCCAAGTATTCACCGCTTCTAGCAAGTCGAATGAAAGTGTCATTCGAGTTAGTGCCTGGGGATATCACGATCTGAGAAAAAGTCAAACCTATACCCAAGCCAATTCTATCCTGACCATCCACGAAATCAGTAATAATATCAGCGTTTTCCGGGTTGGGGCTGCCTTGGCCGGCAACCACTACAAAAATATCGCTGCCAGCACCACCTGTTAATGTATCTTTACCGATGCCGCTGTTGATGATATCGTTGCCAGCACCGCCTGCAATATTATTGGACAAATTGTTGCCCAATATTTCATCATCTCCCGGAGAACCGACCAGGTTTTCGAGAGAGAAGCTAAAAGCAACCGTGGTGCTAAAACTGTTAGTTGTCAATGTGATGGGAGGGAGAGGGTCGTTGTCAGTGCTGTTGGGGTTGGGAACAATATAGGTTGCGCCATTGAGGGCAATTTGTGTTGTATTTTGTCCTCCTTCATTCATGTCGAAGTAGTAACCGAAGGGAACGGCTGGCAATGCGGAAAAGTCAAATGTATCAATACCGCCGGCATCGAAAATAGTCTGTTTTAAGCCATTTCTTCCGCTGAGATCGGTAGGCCCGAAATTGCTGGTATTAAACCTATATGTTGTATCGGTTTCGTTTGCATAACCGGCACCATAAAGGTACTGCAAAGCACGGATATCGTAAGACATAGGTGTGCTTGCAAATGAGCCGTTATATGTTTGGGGAGGAGTATTATCGGTCATTACAGTATTTGTATTGTTATCCTTCCCAAAACTGAGAACGGGCTCAAAAACCGCAGGTAGAGTTTGTTTTTTGGGGTTTTGCAGCCCAAGAGCATTGCCAATTACGGAGAGCAAAGTTTGGTAGTTATAACTGCCAGGGCCTTGAGAATAATCAATGGTCGGATTTAAATGCACATCACCGGCCAAAGTCGTACCGGGGTTATCGGAAGGGGGATTGCCATAGCCCGGTACACCGCGCTGGCCAGGGCCGTTGGAAAACATAATTCTGATGCGACCGACATTGGGAGGCGTGTCTGCAACTTCAACCACATTGATGCCCAGAACCTCATCATACTGCCGCATGATATTGCGAACGTTGTTTTTAACCGATTCGGGTACTTCCCTAACGTTGCTCTCCGATCCTTCGTACAAAAAGGCACCGGCTGTGCCAACAAAACTATAGCTGAGAGTGCCATTAGCTGGGATGTCCCCCCATTCGCGCACGTTTTGAAGCCAGTTAGGTAAGGCTACTATGGTCACGGGGGGGTTTACTCTCAGGTCTAAAGCGTCGCCAGTTTCGTTTACGGCCAAAGGAAATAGTAGGGGGGCAATATCTTGAGGCTGGAATAAAACAGACGCCGATCGCGCTTCCACAAAACCGTTATTCTGAAAATGCACAAACGCATCCTTAAAACTCATTCCTCTGGCAGCCAAGTCCGGGTTGTTATCCAGATAATAAACAGGATTAAATAGAATCGATGGGCGGCGTCCCTCATTTACACCAAAATTTTGAAAGTGAGAAAACGCTTGGCGGTAACTCATCCCAGTTGCACGCAAATCGGTGTTGTTATCTAGATAGTATCGGACATCAAAAAATTGCGAAAACGGGCGTCTTTCATCCAATCCGTAACGTTGAAAATGCTCGAATGCTTCCCGCCTAGTCAGACCTGCGGTCACCAAATCTGGGTTGTTAGCTAGGTAGTAATCCAGGTCTAGATATGGTGAGAATTTTCTGCCTCGATCGTCCAGACCGAAGTTTTGGAAGTGTTCCAACAATTGCGTATCGGTAACTATTCCTTCCTCTGCCAAGTCAGGGTTATTGGTGCGATAAAAATCGGGGTCAAAAAACTGCGTAACAGCAGAACCTCCACCGCTTCCCCCACTTATACCAGAAGTTACCAATATCTCGAATAAATCTTTATTGCTCAGATTTGTAAAATCCGGATTGCTATTTCGATAGACATTTAGATCGATTACTGGCGAAAAAGTTCTTCCCTCAGCTAGACCAAAGTTTTGGAAATGTTCAAACAATTGTTCGTTGCTCAAACCTGCCAAATCTGGGTTGCTACTTCGGTACAAATTCAAATCGAAGAACTGTGAAAAAGCCTGTCCTCCCGGCACGCCAACGTCTTGCAAGTCTTGCCACAATTGTCTATTGCTGAGAGTCTCCGCTTTACCGTTGGCAACTCGATAGTAATTAAGATCGAAGAATGGTGAAAGGGAACGACCTTGATCCAGACCTTCGGTAATCAATTGTTCCTCTAATTGTTTGTCGCTCAGTCCAGCCAAGTCTCGATTTCTAGAACGATAAAAATCTAGATCGAAGAATGCTGAAGAAGGGCGTCCCTCCCTTAAACCAAAGTTTTGGAAGTGTTCCCACAATTGTTTATTGTTCAGTTGACCGAGGTCTCGGTTGGCATCTCGGTAGAAATCAAAATCAAAGTAGCGAGAGAAAGTACGCCCCTGCGGCAAACCAATAATTTGGAATTGCTCGAATAATTGTCTATTACTCAAGTTAGACAAGCTGGAGTTTTTAGATTTATAGTAGTTGAGATCGAAGAACAGCGAGGCAGAAAGACCCTGCTCTATCCCAGTAGTAAGGAAGCTTTCTAGCAATCCTTGATTAGTAGTGATATTACTTGTTAATTCAGAGTTTCTAGCCCGGTATATATCGAAGTCAAAATACGGCGAAAATTCACGTCCTTGGCCCATACCGGAAAGCTGAAAATGCTCGTACAATTGCCGATAATTCAGCCCTTGCAAATCTGAGTTATTATTTCGATAGTAATTAATATCGAATACTGGTGAGAAGGGACGAAAACCTTCAGCGACACCGAAATTTTTGAAGTGTCGAAACAAATCTATGTTATCGAAACCAGCTAAATCGGAGTTGGCGGATCGATAAAAATTTATATCGAAAAATTGGGAGAATTTGCGACCGTTTGGCAGACCGATGTTGATAAAATGATCTAATAACTGCCTGTTGTTTAAACTATTTAAGTCGGTATTGCTAAGTCTGTAGAAATTGGCATCGAAGTACGGCGAAAATCTGCGACCTTGATTAATGCCAAAATTCAGGAATTGTTGGTATAAATCCCGACTGTTTAAATAATTTAAGTCTGGATTGTTAGCTCGATAGAAATTCTCATCATATAGTTCTTGTATGCTTAAGGGGGAAGTAGCAGCTGTAGGCATAGTTTTTTCCTGGCAAATACAAACTGGTATTAAGTCGGTTTAGTGACTTCGCTTAACCTATGTCGTTGATTGTTCGTTGTTCCATTGTGAATAGGTTACTGCGATCGCATAACCACTCCAAATGGAACAACTTGACACATAACACAACTTTTCAACTTTTGTCCAACTCTACTTAGAATTCGCTTGGAAATAAGCAGGCGGATGTGCCAACACATTTCTAAACAAACGTGAAATCAGCATTAGTGATAGCGAAAGATGGAACGCCAGTAAGTACAGCTAAGTATTCGCCGCTGCTGGCAACTTGGATAATAGTATCGTTCGGGTTAGTGCCGGGAGTAATACGTAGGCGATCGAATCTCAAACCAGCGCTTAGACCGATCGAATCTTCACCATCCGTGAAATCGGTAATCACATCAGTCGAGCCCGGATTTGGCCCGCCATCGCCCGGAGCCAATACAAATATATCAGATCCGGGGCCGCCATTTAAGATATCTGCACCACGGGCACCTGTAATTACATCGTTACCTGCTGCACCTGCAATGTTATTGGAAATATTATTTCCCAATATTTCATCATCTCCCTGAGAACCGACTAAGTTTTCCAAAGTGAAACCAAAACCAATAGTTGTGCCAAAACTATTCGTAGTGAATATACCCTGAGCAGTGGAAGTTGTATAGGTAGAACCGTTGAGCGCCAGCTGTGTAGTGTTGTAACCTCCCTCATTCATGTTGAAGTAATAACCGAATAAAGTCGGGGGTAATGCTGAAAAATCAAATGTATCAATTCCGCCGGTATCCCAGATAGTGTTTTTTACTCCATTTTGTCCATTTGACTCTGCGCCAAAAAAATTGTTGACATTAAACTGATAGTTTGTGTCACCTTCATTCAAACTACTAAACCCATACAGTAACTGCAAGGCACGGATATCATAGGCCATCGGTGTACTGGCAAAAGAGCCATTGTAATTACCGGGAAAAAAGCTATAACCC
Organism: Planktothrix sp. FACHB-1355; assembly: GCF_014748295.1. Classification (NCBI taxonomy): domain Bacteria; kingdom Bacillati; phylum Cyanobacteriota; class Cyanophyceae; order Oscillatoriales; family Microcoleaceae; genus Planktothrix; species Planktothrix sp. FACHB-1355. The sequence continues at coordinate 8,042 of NZ_JACJUP010000174.1, forward strand.
ATGACTGTGTTACTATCGTTATCCTTACCTGCAGCTAGAGGCGGGTTCCCCTCAAAAGGATGTCGCAAACCTAGCGCATGACCGATTTCGTGCAGTAAAACTTCATAGCTGAAACTGCCGGCACCAGTTGAAAAATCGATCGTACTTCTGTTAGGGTTCAAATGTACGTCGCCAGCAAGATTACCAGTAAAGTCGGTGGGGTCTCCGGGGTAGTAGGCATAAGCGAGAACGTTTCCTTCTCGCGATTGATCGCGTGGCCCGTTGGAAAACATGAACCGTAGCTGCCCGACGTTGGGAGGTCTGTCTGAAACTTCAACTAAATCGAAGGGCAGTATGTTGTCGTAAAGTTGCAGGATGTTGCGAATATTGTTCTTAATTTGTGG
>NZ_JACJUP010000175.1:0-8446 GCF_014748295.1 Planktothrix sp. FACHB-1355
TCTCTTTGGGCTGCACTACCTTCCAGTTCTGCTAAGGGAGGTTGCTTGCCGATGAGGATTTCTAGTTCTGGGATAACATCAATAATTACTTGACCGTTTTCTCCTAAAGCTGCCAAGATTTTGGCTTTCCACTCGGCTAGGTCGGCGGCACTTTCGGTGAGCAATTGCCGTATGAGATTCTGGAATGCTTGTACCCAAGCAGAAAAGGGGATATCGCGCTTGAATTGGTCGTATTTACCTTTGATGAAGTAACCGCGCTGGCGGACTATAGGTTTGTGGACTTCATTGACTATGGCAGTTTTGCCAATTCCGGAAAATCCTGCTACCAGCATCATTTCCGTGCTTCCGGAACTCACTCTGTCAAAGGCGGCTAAGAGGGTTGCTACTTCTGGTTCTCTACCGTATAGCGTTTCTGGAATTGAGAAGCGCTCGGCGATATCCCTTTTTGCCAAGTCAAAGGGTGATATCCTACCTTTATCTGAGTATTCCTGCAAACACTTTTCCAGGTCGTGCTTGATACCAAATGCGGATTGATACCGCTCTTCTGCGGTTTTAGCCATCAGTTTGATTACCATGTTGCTCAATACCTGGGGGATGAGGGGATTTACATCAACAGGTGGAATTGGCTTTCTGGCAATGTGGCAATGGACTAATTCCATTGGGTCATCGGATTGAAAGGGAAGTTGTCCGGTGAGCAGTTCGTAGAAGCTAACTCCCAAGGAATAAAAATCGGTGCGATAGTCGATACTTTTGTTCATCCGTCCTGTCTGTTCGGGGGACATATAGGGTAGTGTCCCTTCCAGGACGTTTGGGTTTTGAATTTCCTGGTTTTCTTTTGGTAGTAGGGTGGAAATGCTGAAGTCAATCAGTTTGATTTGTCTGGTTTCTGGGTTAATCAGAATATTGTCGGGTTTAATATCTTTGTGAATAACGCGGTTTTGATATAATCCTTCTAAGCTCTCGACAACGTGGATGGCAATCTGGAGAAATTCTTGAAGGGAATCGGCGGATGTACCAAAACCTCTTTCCCCCCATTTCTGCATTTCTTCTGTGAGGGAAATACCGCCAAAGTCTTCCAGGACTAGAACTAACTTGCGATCGAAGGTTTGCAGTCGCAGGTGCTTGACAACTCCTGGCAAGTCAAGATTTTTAGCGATCGTATACTGATTGCGGAACTGCACCTGTTCGTTTAGGGGGGGATGATCGGACTTGAGTAGTTTGATAACTACTGGTTGAGTGTCTGATTCGGAAATGCCCCGATAAACTTCGGTTCTGGAACCTGAGTAGATCTGCTCAGTGAGGCGATAGCCAGGAATTGCGATCGAAGCCATTTTTTTTACAACCACTAATAAACTTTTATCTGTATTGTTTGAGGTATAGCCAAGAAGGATACTTTTTGTCAACCCTGCGGCTTGGCTTGACAGTCTTAGATCTGCGTATTTATATGGGATGGCGTCGGCGATCGCTATGTTCGCCAAAATATTTTCTGTTTGGTAAAGATGCTCACAATACACGCCACTATTAAGGTGTAAATAACTCCTTTAAGGAATCCGAGCCAGGGAGCTTTAGTATTTTCTATGACCCAGGGATCTATTTTGCTTAACACTAGGATTGGCCATACCAGATTTGCAAATCCCACGTAGGCAATCATTGGGTTTTGGCCATTATATATTAATATTTGTAAAGGTTTTTGGTATTTAAAAATATCTATTATTACAGTAAAAATAATTAATATGAAAAAAGCCATAGCTACAGTCACAAAATAGTAGCTAAAAGTGGCAGGATCTTTTTTAAGGCCGCCCTGAAATGGCTCAAAAAACAACCCCAAAAAAAGCCAATAAACGCCCCATTTATAGAAATTTTTGATTAAATATTCGGTTTCGTTGCTAGGTTTGCTGAAGAAAAACCAACATAGCCAACATATCACACCACTAAGTAAAGTTGTTTGCCATACCCATCTAGTTTGCAATCCAACCAGCAGCGCTAAGCAGTTAAATAATAGTAATAAAATAATACAATAAAAACGATTTTTAGGCCATTGGCGATTTAGCTTTTCAGATAATGCTTTGTCTTCAGTTGTTACGGACGGAACGATCGCATCTGCATCTGGGTTTGTGTGGAGCCAGTTTAAAATCAAATCCCCAGCAATAGTACCGGGTATTACTACGAACAAATAGGACAAATAAGCAAACTGAAAAATCCAGGGTATTGGGGAAGTTGACCAAAGCTGTCCGATCCAACTGTTACCAACGGTAGCTGACAAACGCACGGCGAATAATAAAGCCAAAAATCCCAGACGTAACCATAAATTTGACTTTGTAAACAACCAGACTAGGGAGCCAAAAACGGCTGTATTCGTCAGGACGATTAGGATAATATCGCTGCGATCGAGTGAAAAACCGCTGCCATCGGGATATCGCAGTTGAGAAAGCAGTATAATTGCCGATACCCATGCTGTCATAGTAATTGTTGTGCGTTGCCATTTTGGTAAAGAATCCGGCAAACGTACAAACATAAAAAACAGCAGTAAAAATCCCCACAAGGCAATTATCCATTTTTGGGGAGTATTGGCTTGACTGATTACAGTTGGGCGTAGATGCTCCAGAACTATAGCAAATGTTCCTAAAAAAAACCCTCTTTTGAGGATATATAAAATAAGTTGTATTTGATTATCTTTTTTGGCGATTCGACGAGACAGTGCTAGGGGTATGGCTGCTCCCATCGAAAATAAAAATAATGGAAATACGAGATCGACCCAGGTTAATCCGGGCAGATTGGGATTGTGGGTGTGGGTAGGCGGTGGTACTTGCGCGTGATACATCCAAGCGGGTAATATCCTGTAAGCGATCGTACCCGATAAGATCATTGTTAAAACAGCGAATCCACGCAGGGCATCTAAGGCGTAGGCGCGTTTTTGAGTTGGTGCAGAAATAGTTTTTTCCTCCTCTTAGCGGATGCAAGGATTTTGGAAAAGGCGATCGATCCGAAACAGCCCGTTTCAAGGCCAACCGAAGTCTCTATTATCGTAGAAATGCAGGCGTCCGAAGCCGAGAAACTGACCGTGTGTTTTCTCACCTGGGGGAAAAGCTGTGACTCCAAATAAGTAGACTCCAGCATATTTGGGATTGCGAATCGGATTGAGCGCAATTGTGACTGTTTTGCCTGGGGCTACTGGGGGATCGAATGCGATCGACAGCATCCGTTTATTATCATCCCTCATTACAGATCCTAGCGCTATTGTTTTACCTTTGTCCCCGCGTGTTCCCTCAAAGGCGCGGCTATCTTCCAAATCGAATTCAATATCATCTATTCCCTCTTGCTGGGTAATTGTCACTCTTTGCAGCGGTTCTCCCGCATTATTCGGTAGGCTGAGGGTAAAATAGTATTTGGCTCCCCACACATAAACGTCGTTAAAGGTCGTTGATGCAGAGACGAGGCTGGGAGGTTGGGCGAAGTAAACTGTGCCATCTGCTAAGCGAATCGCCGATGCTGCTGGGATGTTGGACAGCAGTCCTGCCGTCAGCGCTAACGTTGTTCCTAAAATGGTAGAAATACGCATCGTCCTTTACCAAAATTAATCTTTAAAAAGCGAAAGGAAAATTACTTAACAGATTATTGTTGAGTTAACTTAGTTCTTAACAATTATTATATTAACTTTTTTAAATAGCTTTGACAGTTTACTCTGTAAAAATATTTCACACTTGTTGCAAAAGATTTTAGTTAAGCTAAAGGTAACGCCTAAAGCAAGGAAATTATATGTCTGCTTTTTCTAGCGTTGAATTAAAACGCCCCGTATGGCAAACGGTAGTTATTTTTACCTTGGCCTTTTGGCTAAGCGCAACGCTGATTCTCGATTTAGTAATTATGCCCGGTATGTATGCGGCGGGTATGATGAATCAAGCCGGATTTGCCACGGCTGGGTATATTATTTTCTGGTTTTTTAACCGCATCGAGCTATTATGTGCTGCTTTGGTCTTAACAGGAGCTCTCATTCTCGATCGCACTCATTATATTGCTGGCAAGCAGAGCCGTAACGCAATTATCTTATCTTCCATACTTCTGACGATCGCTCTGATTTGCACCTATGCCTTGAGTCCCCAAATGAGTGCGCTGGGATTAAATCTCAATCTTTTTGAGCCTGTTGCTGAAGTTCCTGGCACGATGAATATGCTTCACGAAAGCTATTGGGCTCTCGATCTTGTCAAACTGATTGCTGGTGGTGCGATTCTCAGCCTGTGCTATCGGGAACGCTCGTAAGGTAGGGTGGGCAATGCCCACCATCCAGATTGAAACATTGTTGGGGTGGGCATTGCCCACCCTAAATTTTTTAATCGGACGAATCGGCTGCGGGCCAAAGCAAACGCACCGCCATAAAAGCAAAACCGATCGCTGCGATCGTCTTTACCAGACGGACAGGCAACAGAACAGATGCCCCTTCTCCTGCCAGTACGCCCAGAAAGCTAGTCAGCAGTAACGCCCCAGCCGTTCCGAAAAATACTGTGCGCGGAAATTTAGAACTGCCGCTGAGAGCGATCGCCGCCAGTTGGCTTTTGTCTCCCAACTCAGACAAAAATACCGTAATGAAACTTAATCCCAACAGATTCCAGTCGAGCATATTAATTTTGAATTTTGGAATTTATACTGTAGCGGTTTAGTAGTGGGCGACTTCCCAGAACAGCTGGATGGCGATGAATAGCAAACTCACACCCGCTGCTTTTTTGAGCATTTGCGGAGATATGCGGTTTGCTAACCAGCAACCCACCATGCACCCCAACAAGCTCGTCGCCACAAGCGCTGAGGACGCCCCAGCAAAAACAAGCCAGGGAGACTGAGATTGGGCACTCATCAGCAGCGTCGCTACCTGGGTTTTGTCTCCCATTTCGGACAGGAAGATGGTCAAAAAAGTCGAGCCGAAGACAGCTAACGCTCCCTGCCGCACTTTTTGAGCTTGTCGGATCTGGGTTGTGTTGTCGGCAGGTTCGCCCTCAGTCGAGTCTGTCGGTTTTGGCTCGCTTGCAGGTTCCAGGGTGCTAAGACTCTGACTGACTGATTCAAAAGCAGGCAAGCTCACAGATGCAGAGGATAGTTTCACAGGCACTTTGGCTAACTACTCAGTTTTTTCATATTTTTTTCATTTTATCTGCTCCGGCACGAAATCTCACCCAGGAGGGAGGGAAATTTTACAGCCAACCAAAAAAAGCGCAACACCGGATGCGATCGGGCTGTGTTGCGCTTGTGTATATGCAGCTAACTCGGTTGCATATTGGAATTCGAGCGTAGCGAGAGATTTTTTGCAAACGATCGCGACCAATTCCACCGCCTCGCTAGGCATTGCCAGAGAATTTATGCGTTAGATCGGGTTTTGAAAAAAAACCAACCAAGTTTTCGATAAATAAATTGTACGTTTTAGATCGATCGGCTAGTTCTATTTGTTTGGAATCTGTTTCGGGAGGATGTATAAAGAATTCCTCCCCGGCGTCCTCGGTTGTGGCACAGTCTTCCGAGTTAAAGGTAAATGTAAATAGAGGAATTTCTTCTAATAACCCAGCAAACATCAATCGGAAAGCTGCTTGCTGAACTTTAACAGTAGGTTGATTTATTTGCTTAGCGATACTACTAATAGATAGGGTGCCATCAGCATATTCCCAAATCTGCCATTCTAAGGAATTCAGTGGCAGTAGAGGTTTCCCCGATACGATACTTTGAATTGCAGAACTAGAATCGGGAATTACATCAGCAAAACCATCCCAGTTGGAGAGCGATCTCAACCCCGCGAGAGCGACTTCCATCGCGGGAATGCTCAAGCCAGTCATCTCGGCAGTTGGTAAAGTAGCTCTACAGTCGAAATCAAATTTACCACTATGTATGTTGAAAAATCCACATATTTCGCGGATCTGGGCTGTAAAAAGTGAGTTAAGCTGTTCTGCTTGTAAAGCACCTTGAGCCTTTAAAGTTAACCCTAAAGGAGCTTCTTGTTGAGAAAGTTTTTGCAGCCGTTGAATCGCTCGCTGACTCAACCAACCTTTTTCCACGATCTTAGAAATTAAACCTTGACCGTCGAGGCGGTCGCCAGCCGCTACGATCCGTCCTTGCTGAAACCAAATGTAGTATGATTTTTGAGCTTCCGAAACAGGAAAATCTACCGGAATCGATAAGGTTAACCGACCGGACTTTCCTTCTCGTTCAATGATTCGGAATAATTCTGCTAAGGAAAAGTCTTCAATACAACTGGCTAGAGTCATTTCTGCAACCCCTATTTGCCTTTAGTTAATAAGGTTAGGCGATATATGAGCGATCGCTCAACTTTACTTAAATCTTAGATTAAAAGCAAATAGTGAAAAAGTTGAGAAAACTAGGGATTAGCCAAAATTAAGAAATTGTGTAGATTAGTTCATCGTTATTCGTTAGTTCATAGAGCGCCAGTTCATTAGAATAAATTGACAAACATAATAAAATATGTATTCTGTAAAGGCAAAGCATACCCTTCGGGAACTGCTACTCCTTCAGAGAAGGCTATGCGTTTACGCGCAGGCTACGCCAACGCGATCGCAGAACGGGTGACAATTCATAACTCAAATCCAAATTTTTCTGGCCAGGGCAATAGCCTGCCGTCAGGTAGGCTATCGCTCTGGCCTGTATGTGCAGACAAATACACTATGTTGCTTTTCTCAAAAGCGATTAATCGACTGACGCTCTAGTTCGGTGATGGATTTGGATTGCTTCCTGTGAGTCGATCGAACACAAAGCGAGACATTTGGGGAAAGAATTTCCAATTGCTGGAGTAGGTGCGATCGCTTCCTAAAATAGCCAAAATGTAAGCTACTTGACCATCTCTTGTCTTCACAAAAGCAACCTCGTGCCGCGAAGTAGAAGTCCATCCGGCCTTAGAAGCAAAGTCAACACTATCCGGTGGTAAAGATTCACCAAAAAAACCCCTGATCGGGTTGAAACCTCCTATGCGAGCCGAATCTACATCCCAAGCTTCTGGATGCAAATCCCTAGCCAGCAAACGAACCATTTTTCGACTAGCTGCCTCTGAAACTGACTTGCCGGTCACAATTTCATACATCAGTCTGGCAACTTGATCGCTGCTAATTTTATTCTGCATGGGATCTTCTGGATCTTTCCACATTTGCATCTCTCTACCTTCTGGTTTTTGCAGCTTCAAGTAACCGATTGGGTAAGTTTTTTGGTTGAGAATGATGCCTTCGTACCCAGCTTTTTGGAAAAAATTATTCAGCTGCTGACGCTTATCGAACCACTCCTGATACTCTTCGCCTTTTAATCTCGTTCCTGATTTTGCGCCAGTAACTACGTCTATAATACGACTAGCGGCATCATTTGATGAGTTTTGAATCATCCGATAAAGGTCTACACTAAAGGCTGCTTCATCTGTAAAAATACCTTGTTCTAACAGAGCGTATACATAAACCATCCAAAACATTTTGATAACGCTGGCAGGATACCGCAATTCCTGTTGTTGATATCCAGCAATTTCGCCTGTTTTGACGTTAATTAGAGTGATTGATAGAGAGTCTGTTGGCAAGTTTTTTTCATCTGCCATATTGACAAGTTCATCAACAATAGCTTGCAAATCTTGGCTTTGTTTCAGATCTGGAGTGGTATTGACGTTGTAGACTATTTCCACATTTTCTGGCGTCTGCTCCGAGAAACTTGCCAATGCAACTGTCCCAGTCGAGGCGGGAATTTCTGGCGGTGCTAAAGGAGATTCCGGCAATAGTAGCACATTGGTAGGAGTGGGTTGGGGAGATGGCTCCGGTGCCGGAGGTCGATACACCAACCGCACCACTATTAATCCTACAAGGAAAAACACTGCCGCTACTCCCAAGGCTATGCCAGCCAATCGCAACTGATATGCTCTGGCTAAGCGACGTTTCGGGGTAAGCCTCCTAGTGCGATCGGTCTGTTCTCGCGGAGAATGTTTAGCTCGGCGTCGTCTTCTTCTACGGCTTGGTTGTTTTTCCGGTAAGAGCGGAATATCCTTGATGCGGCTTGGCTGTCTTTCCGGTAAAACAGGAATATCTTTGAGCGAAAGTGCAGATTGATGCTTATCCCGTTTCTGCAATGAGAAAAGCTGTTTTTGCAACTCGGTATTGTTCTGCTGCAACCGCTTGATAAATCGATTGGCGCGATTTAGTTTTTCCTCAAGCTCACTAATCCTTTGATAAGGGCTTTTGGATTGATATGGTTCTCGCTGTCTCACTCCTACCTCACTCCTACACCTTTTTGCTTTAATCGCTTGGTCTGTATTATCTTAGACTGGCTGCTTTTTTGGTAAAAAACTGTTCGTTAGGGACTAGGGGCTAGGGGTTAGGGGTTAGGGGTTAGGGAAAAGGGGCTAGGAGTTAGGGAAAAGGGAAAAGGGAAAAGGGAAAAGATTTATTTTTCTGCTCCCCCGCTCCCCCGCTCCCCTACTCCCCCAGAT
>NZ_JACJUP010000176.1:0-8376 GCF_014748295.1 Planktothrix sp. FACHB-1355
TCCTGCAAGTGCCTTAACAAAAGTTCATACAGTGTCGATTACTTTTGTCCGACTACTTACCCGCAGATAAAGCATTAGCGATCGCGCAAACTATCGGCGAAGAATTCGAGAAGCGATTAACTGATTTAGGAAGATATCAAATTCCTCCATCCCAGCGCAATGATGCTAAATCGATCGCCTGTCATCGTTACCAACCGCCGCAAAATAAACCATCTGAATGTCAACTGAGTATGTCAATTGGCGTTTTAATTACCGCCTATAACACCCCGATTTATTACGCGCAAGACTTAACAGAACAGTTACTCAAATCTGCGAAAGCGCGTGCTAAAGAGTTGAAAAAACACTATCATTATTATGGCGGCACAGTTGACTTTTTGGTGATGAAATCAGTTACAATGATATCATCAAAAATAGCTTCATTTCGCAAGGAAGGTTTAACCAAATCAATCAAAGATAACCAAAAACTCAAACTTCATGCCGCACCTTACACGCTGCATGAATTAGGCGGACTGCTGCAAACTGCCGCAGCAATAAAAGAGTCGGGATTTCCGCGATCGCAGCTGTACCAAATTCGCAGTTTGCTAGAACGAGGCAAAAACACAGCCATCCTCAACTATCGTTATTTCCGCGTGCGTTTGGGTTCAAAAGAACAACAGTTGCTACAACAAAAATTTGAGGATGCTTGGTGTCAAGCCAAAACTAACGATGGCAATCTCGCACCTTGGATGTATTTACAAAGTCCAGAAAAAAAAGAAGAGAAATCAGCAATTTACGAAACTATTTGGCGCGAGTTAGTAGACCTTTATCCTTTTATCGAAGTTACGGAAAACGTTGATGCCAAAATTCAAGATACAGATAGGTTAAATGTAGGGGCGAAGCATTCGGGCGACAATTTATCTACTTAAACCCTATGTTTTCTGTCCGAATGCTTCGCCCTTCCCAGATCTAAATATTCTTAACCGATGGATCTCGCAAGCATTCAAGATACAATCCTAACGGGAGGAAACTGATGATCCAACTACAAAACTTAAGTCAAAATTCAACAGAATCTCTATCCATAACTGCGGTAATAGACAGTGCTTTATGCGTTGGCGCAGGCGGTACATCGGGAACATTAGCTGATAAACCAATTGTTCGCACAGCTACGGGAAAATTACTAATTCCCGCCTCTCAATTCAAAGGTCGCCTGCGTCACGAATGCGAAAAAATAGCCAGAGGTTTGCATAGGAAAGTCTGCGAATCTCCCAATCCCCAAACCATGTGTCCTCAACGTGCAAAATTTCCAGAGAACGAGGAAAGAGAATTTCATCGTCCAGATTATCAAATAGCAGGAGATGAACGCTATCACTGTCTGATTTGTCAAATATTTGGCAATCCCGCTTTACCTTCGCGTCTGCTATTTGATGACCTCATTTGCAACGAAAAAGCAGAAAATCTCCCAGAAGTATTGCGTCCCGGTGTTACCATCAATCGCCGCCGCCGGACTTCCGAAGACCAAAAGCTATTTCTCTTAGAAACATCGCCAGCAAATATCCAACTCGAATTTTCCGGTCACATTCATTTTTTGCCACGATATCCTGCTTATGCGAAACCGCTTTTATTCGCAGCATTACATCATATCCATGCTTTAGGCGGTAGTAAATCAGGTGGTTTAGGTTGGTTGCATTGGAAATTTCCAGACCTAAAAATTGATGATAACGCTTGGAATGCTTTAAAAACTTAAAAATAGCCAAAATAGACAATCCAAAATCCTCTCTTGCGAAGGTCACAATCGTGACGGGAACCGCCAAGACTGTGACTTCGCGCAAAATCTAAAATCCAAAATCGAATGACTTACGAAATTCAACTAACAATTACAGCCGTTTCACCGTTAGCCATTGGGAGACAAAAGCCTGGTGGTTCCGTAAGTGAAGCCGAAAGCTATATTCCCGGATCGGTGATTAGGGGTGCTTTAGCATCCGAAATCCTCCGCAAATCCCCCACACCAGAACCGGGGGACGACTTCCACAGCTTATTCTTAGGCGAAAATGCGGCAATTTTCCAGAATGGTTATCCTGCGATCGCCAAAGTTCAAGATAAACCAACGTTGCTACCTAATCCAATTCAGGTACTCCCCGCCACAGCAGTTAGTTCTAAAACCAATTCCGGTTTTAAAACAGATTCCAAAAATCACGGTGTTTTTGATACCTTAATCGATCGTTTTTGCGCCGGAGGCTATAACCATCCTTACGATCCGAATTGTCCGAAAGACTGTGGAAGAGTAGAACCTTATAGCGGTTTTTATGCTTGTATTGGTAACAATTACTATCCACTTTCAACGACTACTCGACTACTAACGCGAGTCGGAATCAACCGCCGTCGCGCCACTTCTGAAGAACAGGTAATTTACAGCATCGAAGTATTAAATGAAGTGGAAGGAAAAGAAGAACCTGCTACCTATCGCAGCAAAATTTTATTAGATAATGAGGAATTAGCTAATGCCTTAACTACTTTTATCAATTCCCATTCTTTCCGATTGGGTGGTTCTGCATCGCGGGGATTAGGAAAAGCAAAAATTATTGCTGCACTCAATCCCGTCACTACGGATGTGAAACCTCGGATTGACAAGTTTAATCGCGAACTCCAAGAACGGTGGAAGAAGTGGCAACTTTTTGGTGAACCCCAGCAAGATTTACTATCAAACCGCACCTATTTCACCCTCGATTTACAATCCGATGCTATTTTTACCGAAAATTGGCAACGAACCACAGTAATTAATGATAGAATGTTGAAAAAGTATGCTGCGATCGATGACCCTTCTTTAGAATTGCACGTTGCATATACCAGCTACGATTATCGTTCTGGCTGGAATGCCGCATGGGGATTGATGAAAGATGTAGAATTAGTTACCAACAAAGGTGGCGTGTATTTATTTAGTACAAGTTCACCAGACCTTTGGTATCAAGCATTAGGAAATTTGGAAATTCGGGGAGTTGGGGAACGTACTTCGGAAGGATTTGGTCAAGTTCAAGTTTGCAATGAATTTCATTTAGTATTTCGGGAAAACGCCGTATGAATTTAGCAGAACAGCAGATAGAACTCAAAGTCCAAAAAAACATCCGTCTTGCCGAAGATGATTTAGTGCTATGGATTCAAGCTGCTTTAGACAATCGTCAATCTTATGGCGATTTACAAGAAGCTCAATTTCGCAACTTAGTGCGCGTGGCAGATACAACCGATAGCGCGGAAGTGATTAAAAACTTCTTGCGCTATCAAGTCGGGCGCGATAATAAATGGGGAAGAGGTGACAATTCATTAGCAGCAACAATTGTCAATGATATTGATGGGCAAATCAAGAAAAAAGCTAATGATATTCACCAAGCGATTTCGGGCTCTAATTTAAAATTTATTTGGTTAGATTTAATTCGCCGCTACTTGGGGTATGGCGCTCGGTATTTGAAATACATCAAGTCTAAGTAATTTGCCTATTGACTTATTGGCAAGGAGGATAAATGCGTCGAATCGTAATTTCTACTATTGGCACAAGTTTGTTAACCAATCAAATTAATCGAGCTAATTCAGACGAAAAAGATTGGTATAATTTATTGAGAGACAATGCTAATTTATCACTGGCAAACACACCGTATGAAGTATTAACTATCATCGAAACATTGGTAGAAAGAGCCAAACAAAAATTGAAACAAAGCCAAGTAAAAACTATTCGGTTAGCTAGTGCTGAATTGAATGGAATTTATGGTTTATACCAGGAAAAACTTAGCGAAGGAAAACAGGATATTCATTGGTTAATTGCCACCGATACTGCTCAAGGACAAAAAACAGCCGAAATTGTCAGATCTTTTTTGGGTGACAATGAATTTAATGTGAATATTTACGTACCCCCAGGATTATCAACCGCTAGCAGTCGCGCTTTTGCAGATGGCATTGATAATTTAATTACTTGGATGCAAGAAACGATTCCATCTTTTAAGGAAAATGGCTACCAAGTTTCCTTCAATCTGGTAGGTAGTTTTAAAAGTTTGCAAGGATATCTGAATACGATCGGGATGTTCTACGCTGATGAAATTATTTACATTTTTGAAGGCCAAAATTCCGATTTAATTACCATCCCTAGATTGCCAATTACAATTGACACTTCGACGATCCAACCTTACAAATTACCATTAGCTTTAATGGATGCAGGGACAGAAATCGCTGTTGACGATGAAAAAATTCTAGGTATTCCAGAATCTCTAGTTTTTGATGACGGTCAAGAAATGACCTTATCGACTTGGGGTAAACTTGTCTGGACTCAATCTAAAGACGAGTTACTATCTCAGGAGTTATTGCCTTTTCCTCACCTAGAATATAAAGACTCTTTCTACAGGGATTACGAAAAAACTAAAACAAATCAAAAAGAACGGGTCAAATTGCAAGAGATCTTGGCAAAAGTCTCTTGTCTTTTGGAAAAATCAAAAGGTGATACCAGCATCTTAAAAGGTGAAGGAGGCGTCCAATATGACAAATACACGAATAAGGGTGATATGGCACATTTTCGCGTTACTCAAGGATTGCGGATAAGTTGCACGTCATCTAATGGAAAAATACTACTGCATCGCTATGGTAAAGAACCAGATGTGAATAACAATCCCTACTAAATCCAACCCTATGACATCCACCAAACTTTCCAACAAATTAACATTAGCCGAATTTCTGCAATTTCCAGAAACCAAACCAGCTAGTGAATACATCGACGGACAAATTTATCAAAAACCTATGCCTCAAGGAAAGCATAGCGCAATTCAAACTTTTTTAGCTTCTGCGATCGATCGAGTAGCAATTCCTATAAAAACGGCTAGTGCTTTTACAGAATTGCGTTGCACCTTTGGCGGTCGTTCAATAGTTCCAGATATCAGCGTTTTTACTTGGCAACGTATCCCTCTCGATGCTAACGGCGAAATCGAAAATACCTTTTCCATTCATCCAGATTGGGTAATTGAAATTCTTTCCCCAGAACAAAGCTCAACTCGCGTGATTGACAATATCCTTTTTTGTTTGAATGCGGGAACAGAATTAGGCTGGTTAATCGATGCCGAAGAGAAAATTATTATGGTTTTTCGTCCAGGTAAACAACCGGAAACTAAGGAAAATCAAGATAATTTACCCGTGTTAAGTTCGCTGGAAGATTTACAGTTATCCGCACAAGATGTGTTTAGCTGGCTTAGTTTAAATTGAAAATAAGGTAAACTATGTTTGATACTTTCAAAAATCGTTTGGAAATCGGCGGAACTCTCACAACTATAACCGCTTTGCGAATTAGTGCAGGACGTTCCACAGAACCGATCGGTTCCGATTTACCAGTAATTAAAGATGCGGTAGGACGACCTTTAATTCCGGGGTCAAGTTTTAAAGGCGCTTTGCGATCGCGTCTGGAAAGCTTCCTGCGCGGGATTGTGGGAAGCGATCGCAAATTAGTCGCCAATCCCGCCGTAGAGGATGAATGGTCGCTGAAAGCTGATGAAATTAAGTTACTTAAGGAAACATACACAAATGATTTTGACCTCAGCACTGCAATTTTAGAAGAAACCGATTTAGTTTCTCGGTTATTCGGTTCGCCTTGGATCGCCAGTAAATTTCAAGTGCGAGATTTAACGGTATTACCAGATAGTTGGTTTGGACAATATCAAGAACGGGATGGAGTTGCGATCGATCGAGATACCGAAACTGCTGCTGATGCCAAATTATATGATTTTCAAGTAGTACCAGCAGGAACGCAATTTGAGTTTAAAGCAGTAGTTGAAAACGCCGAACCTTGGGAATTAGGTTTATTAACCATCGGGTTGCATCAATTTGAAACAAAACAAATTCCGTTAGGCGGCGGACGTTCTCGCGGATTGGGTGTAGTGAAATTGGATATTCAGGAAATGCAATGGTTTGATGCAGAAGACGATCCAGAGTTATTACTAACTTACCTGCAAAATCTGGTTAACGGAGAAATGGATATTTACTCATGTTATCCAGAAAGAATTGCTTTGCTCAAACAGGAATGGACAAATGCTTTGATTACCCATTTAAGAACTTTCATGTCTGCTAATACCACTGCCGAGGAAAACAGCAATGTTTAAACGATTTGTCAATCAATGCACAATAGAGTTAACGATTACACCTGCTGGCCCAATTTTAATTAAATCTGGCAAAGAAGGTGCAGATCCCACGAAACCGGATATGGAATTTGTGGAAACCTATCACGGGGGAGGACGGACAATTTATTTACCTGGAAGTTCGCTGAAAGGTGCTATTCGCGCCCATGCAGAACGCATTGTGCGGACGGTGGGAAGCGATCGCCGTCCTGATAATTCTACCACTGTCTGGGCGAGCGACCCTCTCAGCGATGATAAAGAGGAACAAAAAAACATCAATCTTTACCTAGATAACTGGAAAAAGAAAAACAAAAATCATCCCCATCCCGGCGCGGAATTATACAAGCAATCTTGTTTCATTTCTCAAATGTTTGGTAATACTGCGATCGCCAGTCGCGTCAGAATAGAAGATGCTTATCCGGTTAATCCCAAACAATTGAAAATTGAAGCACGCAATGGAGTAGCAATCGATCGCGTGTTTGGTTCGGTTATACCAGGGGCGCTATTTAATTACGAAGTTTGTACTGCCGGCGAATTTCATACGAAAATTCATCTCAGAAATTTTACCCTTGCACAATTAGGATTGATCGGTTTAGTATTGCGCGATTTAAATCAAGGTTGGTTTGGGTTGGGTTTTGCTAAATCTCGCGGGTTGGGATTGGTGGAAGTTAAGTTAAATTCAGCCATTGTGCAATATCCCGGTTGTGTGATAAAAGATGAACAAATTAGCGCGATCGCACAACAAAAAAAATGGCCTCTTACCTCGTTACTGGGTGCGGGAATGTTTCTGGAAGATGAAGAAAGAAGCCGCTATGATTTCCCCGCAAACGAGCTGAAAGAAACATCGCCAAAAACAACACCAATGGAGTTTAATTTTGGCGTGCAACAGAGTTGGGAAGGGAGCGAAAAAGTGCGTGAATTGTTCTCGCAAACTGTAGAAGCTTGGTGTCAAATATTGCAGGGGACAGCAGCATGAATCCTTTTGTAGGTGTTAAACAAGTTAACTCATCTGACGATCTCAGAAAATTGCTAGATAAATTTGCGAAAAAGCCTACTTATTACTTTCTTCGGTGGCAAGATCGCGTAAGTGGAATTGTGGAGGACTTAAAAGATTTTCCCAGTCCAGAAGGGCAAATGTTTAATGGCGATCGCGAATTGCGTTGGAAACAACAAGGTCAAGGTTATTCGGTTTTGTTGCTGTCAATAACCGATCGGGATTCTAGCTTTAATTCTATTGATGAAGAACGAGATAAAAAAATAGAATGGCAAGTAGAACAACGACCTGCTTACATTTATCGCCCCGATGAAACTCGGTTTCCCCAAAAATTCATTGTACCTGACGCTCTCAATCCCATAATTAAGGATGAAAAAAATAATCCAAACAAAGTTAAACTAGCTCAACGTTATTTCATCGATCGCGAAACTTCTACCGTACATTTTATCGCTCTCATTGTTGAGATATCGCCATGACTGACAATCGACCAATTCGACGCCCTCAACCTAATCCTACACCAGAAACTAATAACCAAAAACCTTATCAACTGATTTCTTTACCCAGTCAGCCGCCACCGCGAGATAAACCAATTGGACAAGATCGATTTAAAAGCGATCGCATCAGCGGTACAATCTCTTTGCGCTTAACGGTGAAAACCGCTACTTTTGTCGCTTCTGGCGTCACCGCAATGGGTAGCGACTTATCGGGAAATGCCAAAAATATCCCGCTAATCAAAACTGCTGTCGGACGCGATCGACTGTTAACCATTCCGGGAAGTTCCCTTAAAGGTGTCGTGCGTTCTGCTTATGAAGCGATTACGCGCAGTTGTTTGTGCAAAACTAAGGCTGAATCAAATCAAATTCCCAATGGTTATCGGGAATGTAAAGATAATACTAAACTTTGTCCGGCTTGTCAAGTTTTTGGGGCAATGGATTGGCAAGGTTTGATTCGTTTTTCTGATGCGATTCTCAACAATGCACAGTGGAGTGTGGGATTTATGCCCTCACTTTACGCACCCAGAAAACAGCGTGCTGGGTACTATATAAATGGCAGAATAGCTGGACGCAAGTTTTATTATCATTTTGTTAAATCCATTGACAAAGGACAACAAGGTATCCCAGTCCAACAAGCGGGAAAGGAATTAATATTTACTACCCAAGTTGGATTGAGGAATTTAAGTTTAGCTGAATTGGGAACGCTATTGATTGTGTTAGGACAAGATAGTAAAAATCCCATCGCCTTAAAAGTGGGAAGCGGTAAGCCAAT
>NZ_JACJUP010000177.1:0-8385 GCF_014748295.1 Planktothrix sp. FACHB-1355
TGTTTCAGCTAGGTTTTCTGGTTAGTTACAAGCCCCATCCCAAGAGTGGGTGGGGCGGTTGACAGATAGATTATTTTTAATGATTGAAAAGCCCAACAAGCTCAACCAAAAGTCGATCGCAAGATAGGTTTTTTATTTTAAAAAAGTTTAAGATAGCAACAAAAAGTTTTGGTCTTTTTTAGTTAGCAATTGCTCAGAAAACCGGTTTCTTCAAGAAAACGGTTTTCTGAGAAAATAACTCTAGCCTTTGACAATCTCGCGCACGGAAGGCTGTCCGTCCTTGATTTCACCTACCAACACTAAATTTGTGGTGTTGACAAATAAGCCATTTTCGAGAACACCGGGAATGTTGTTAAGTGTTTTCTCTAGTTCGGCTGGGTTGTCAATGCTGTCAAATTTGACATCGATTACCATATTTCCCTGATCGGTAACTACTGGGCCAGCTTTTTTGACGCCCATTCGCAATTCTGGTTTGCCGCCGAGTTTTTCAATGGCACGCATTACGGGTGCGTATGCCATCGGTATGACTTCTACAGGTACCTTGAAGGTGGAACCGAGTTTGTCTACCAGTTTGGAACTATCCACAACTACGATAAACTCGGCAGCGAGGGTATCGACGACTTTCTCGCGGGTGTGGGCAGCGCCGCCACCTTTGATTAAATTGAGTTGGGGGTCAACTTCATCGGCACCGTCAATGGCGATATCGATCCGATCGATTACATCCAGTGTCGTCAGGGGAATGCCGTACTCTCTGGCTAACACTTCCGCCTGAAACGAGGTGGGGACGCCTATGATATCTTTTAATTCGCCGGATTTAAGGCGATCGCCCAAAAACTGTATCGCGTAAGCTGTAGTAGAGCCAGTCCCCAGCCCTACAATAGAACTGGATTGCACGCGATCGGCAGCAGCTTTGCCGACTTGCTGTTTCATCAATTTAGAGGCGTCCATTTCTGCGGTCATTCACTAAACTCCTTCGTCGTCGGTCAAAAGGTCATCGGTCAAAAGGTCAAAAGGTCATTTAATTCCTATTCCCCGATCGCCAATGACCTGTTCCCCGATTAAAATAACTCCAGCGTTAACTTTACCGCGTCAAGGGCAAGCTAATAGGATGCAAAGTCAACTTCATTCAGAAGCAGCTCAAAACTTCTGCAACATCGGCAACCAGCTTAAAAGTCAGCAAAAACTCAATGAAGCGATAGAAAGCTACCAAAAGGCGCTAGAAATTCAACCCAACTACGCCCAGGTACACTACGAGCTCGGTGAGGTATACTTGCTGCAAAGGAAGTTCGCCGAAGCGATCGCATCCTGCAAACTCGCCCTGAAGTTACAACCGGATGAAGCCCCGACATACAAGATTTTAGGCAACGCCCTGCAAGCCCAAGGCAAGATAGAAGAAGCCCTTCGCGCTTACAACAAGGCGCTGGAAATAAACCCGGAGTTTGCGGAAGCTTATGTCAATAAAGCGACTATGCTTTCCAAGCTGGGTCAATCAGAAGAAGCGATTGCCTACTATCAAAAAGCGATCGACCTCAAACCAGATCTGGCAGCTGCATATTGGAATTTGGCAAATGTTTTCATGCAGCTAGGTCGAGCTGATGAAGCAGTTCCTTGCTGGCAAAAGGCTTTGAAACTCAAACCAGAACTCCTGAGTGCCGAAACTCTCAACGATCTGGGAACGGCTGTCGGCAAACAGGGTAAGTGGGAAGAGGCGATCGGATATTACAAACGTGCGGTGGCATTGAAACCGAATTATCCCCTCGCACATTTTAACTTGGGTACGGCTCTCAAACAACAAGGTCAAATAGAGGAAGCGATCGTGCATTTACAAAGCACGATCGATCTCAAACCAGATTATGCGGAAGCTTACAATCAGTTAGGCAACGCTTTCTTAGAACAAGAGAAGTTTTCACAAGCTCTGCTTCAATACCGGAAAGTACTTCAACTCGTCCCTGATTCAGCGCGAGCGTATTTTAACATAGGTTCGGCTCTAGCACAACAAGATAATTTTGAACAGGCGATCGTCCAGTTCCAAAAAGCGATCGAACTGCAACCCGACTTAGCCGAAGCTTACTATAACATCGGGATGTCAGTGCAGCGGCAAAGCCAGCAACAAGGTCGGCTGAATGCCGAGAAGTTCAAATATGCGATCGACACTCTTAAAAAAGCTATTAAAATCAACCCCGACCTGCTGCTTTCCCATTTGTGTATGTCGTTTTTGATCGGCGGGCCAGCTAATAATTCTGATTTTGCGCTTTTAAGAGAAGCAGTAGATGATTATAGCCAAAATTGTGGCGAAACAGGTCAGATAATTGCTGCCATAACTTTTATCGCCACTTATGTCAAATCGGGGCTGAACGAAATTGCCAGGAACAAATTTTTGGAAATTGAACCGCTAATTTACGAGCGTTTGTCAGAATTAAAATCAGAAGAGATCGCATCTATTTACTCGCAAGTATTATTTAATGTCAATTATTTGCGCGAAGATTTACCTGCGAATTCTAAACTGGCAAACACAATTGGCGAAAAATACGTTGAAAAAGTTATTAAGCCTAAGCCAGAACAAATTTATAATATTAAATCAAAAAGCCAAGGCTCGCAAAGATTAAGAATAGGTATTTTGTCGAGCCACTTTGTCAGACATTCTGTGGGCTGGTGTAGTTATGATACGATCCGAGAATTGAATGACCTGACCCAAAACGTCTACTTGTACCTCACTGGCGATCGCAAACCAGATGATAGAACTAAGCTATTTGAACAGGCGTCTACAAGCCTTTACAGACCCAAAAAGTTAGCCAATGGCACAGCCGATACAAAAGAAATAATCGAGCAAATATTGAAAGATGAAGTAGATGTATTAATTGATTTAGATTCTCTCAGCGTCCCCATTCAAGTCGATATTATCCATAAACAACCAGCGCCTGTGTGTATATCTTGGTTGGGATTTGAAGCGCCATTCACAAATGCAAATAATTACTTCCTCTGCGACTGGCACACGCACCCCGCAGGTACAGAAAAATACTATCGGGAACAGTTAGTCCGTCTGCCAGATTCATTTGTGGCAGTTTCTGGATTTGAATGCAAACCCATCCAGCGAGAAGTTAGCAGAAAAGCTATGCGGCTGGCTGAAGATCAAGTAGTTTACTTATGCGTTGCGCCTGCATATAAAATGAATGCAGAAATGATAAAATCTCAGGTAAAAATGCTCAAGCACGTGCCTGATAGCATATTGATATATAAGGGACACACAGGCGATCGAGAAATAATTCAAGCGGCTTATCAGAAGGAATGCGAAGCAATTGGAGTGAGATTTAATCGCATAAAATTTATGCCCCTTACAAAGACGGAAGAAGAACATAGATCGACTTACAAAATTGCCGATGTTTTGCTCGATTCCTATCCTTATAATGGCGGGACGCATAACTTAGAAGCATTATCCTTTGACTTGCCAGTTGTAACTAGAACAGGTGAGCAGTATCTTTCCAGAATGGGATATTCTTTTTTACAAGCTCTCTCCCTTTCGAGTGGTGTAGCTAAGAGTTGGGAAGAGTACACAGATTGGGGAATTAAACTCGGTAACGAGACCGATCTAAGGCTTTCAATACGAGAGCAAATTGTGCGATCGAAACAGCCAGAAAATTTAGCACCTTTGTGGAACACGAAAAAATTTGCCCAGGATATGTACAACATATTTGAAGAACTTGTAGCAAAACAAAGATGACCAAAGAACAGCAGCATCCTCAATATAGTAAAGATCGCAAAGTAGTCGATAACCTCTTAGCAGGAAAGCCAAGTGAATACAACCTAGCCGAATTAGCGCGGTTGCGAATTCGCTACCTTGGCTTTCCTGGCGCGAGAGATATCAAGGAAGACTTAGACAAAGTTCTGCAAATGTGGGGTATGAACGAAGAGGAACTTTATGAAACTACCCGCAAAATCCATGCGAAAGGGGAAGTTTATAAAA
This sequence comes from Planktothrix sp. FACHB-1355, assembly GCF_014748295.1. Classification (NCBI taxonomy): domain Bacteria; kingdom Bacillati; phylum Cyanobacteriota; class Cyanophyceae; order Oscillatoriales; family Microcoleaceae; genus Planktothrix; species Planktothrix sp. FACHB-1355. The sequence goes on from NZ_JACJUP010000177.1 coordinate 3,962, forward strand.
CTCGCGGTAACGATAGCGAAGATTGGGCTTAGCTAAGCTAGGTGTAGAGAAACCGGGTTTCTGCGTGCTTCATGCAACTATAAAGCGCTGTAATTATTCCTCTACCCACTATTTTCCTGAGAATTTACTTTCTTACGAGATGACGATTATATCATTGTAACCAATTAGGGAAATGAGTGCGATCGCCTTCATTTTCCAAACAATACAACATCGCTGCCAGTCGGTAATTAATAGCCCTTGAATTGTCCAATCCTTTCGCTAATTTTTCTACCAATTCATCTACAAAAGTCTGTTCCACTTCCGTTAACTGTGTCTTTTTAAAAGCACTATTTTGCAGGATTTGATGAGCCTTACCGATATTTCCCAAATAGAGACTTTCCAGTTCTTCAACTGCTGCACTCAACCAAAAATTCGCTATGCGTTTGCGAATTAAGCGTAAGTCTGCCAATACCGATTCATCTTCTGGATCGATTTCATAGAGGTTCATACATCCACTTACCAGATTGAGGAATTGCGATGAATCGATAGTTTCTTCCAGCAACTGCCGCTCAAACTTTTCCACATGAACTGATAACTCAGCAGAGGCTTTTTTGGCATTTTCTATATTTGCAGCAGCTGATTGCAAGGCTGAGCTAACTAAGTCAGCCATTTTTGACCACGAAAACTTTTTAGATTGTGACAAGCCAGCCGAAATTAATGATTGGCGAACATCGAGCTTTTGAACTTCGGATAAAGCTTTAGTTAATTCATCGACATCGCTATCATTTACATAAATTGCGGCTTCTCCAGCCACTTCGGGAATAGAGGCATTTGCACAAGTAATAACTGGACATCCACAGGATAACGCCTCAAGTATAGGTAATCCGAACCCTTCATATTTTGATGGATAGACTAATGCGACGGCACCAGAATAAGCTAATTTTAATTCTTCATCTTCCAGTTGCAATTTATGGATGGTGATGCCTGAAAGGAAGGCTTTGCGATCGCTTTCTGATAAGAAACTAGCACCTGTATAAACAATTTCAAAATCTTGTTTGTTTGTCAGTTTAGCAAAAGCTTGGATAAACAAAATAGTATTTTTGTAACCTGTTGACGCACCAACTAAAAGAAAGTAAGGTTTTGAGATGCTATACTTTACTTTAAAACTGCTAATTTCTTCAGGAATAGCGGGCGAAAATATACTTTTAACGCCGCAATGAGCCACAGTTATAGAACTGGCGTGAATATGCGGAAAAAACTTTGCTAAATCGCGGGCTGTATTTTCTGAAATTGCAATGTATCTATATGCGTGGCGGATAGCATAATGTTTCTCGCGCCACATGGGTTCGGCAAGATTCCAGCGCATAATTTCTGGAATCATATCATACGCCATAAATACAGATGGCGTTGAAATAGGTGTTGTGTAGTAGGTGGAAACGAATAAGTCAGCATTTTCTTCATTGCAAACTTGCTGCAACATTATGCGGTCTGCATCTGTTTTGCTATAGTCATATTGCTGAACATTTCGATATCGGATACCAGAAATTTTGGGAGCAGTGCCAACTCGATCGAGTACAACAATATGCTTTGCATATCCACTAGCTGCCCACTCTTCTAGCAATGACCTCCAAACACGAGCAATTCCTGTTTTATAGAATTGAAAAAATATAGTATCAATTACTATTATTGGATATATTTTTTGATAATTAAGATTGTTTTCGATATTTCGAGAGGAGTTAATTTGTGGATACAACAAACTATCTTTATTCATTTTCACTTATTTTTTTATTGCTTACTTCCAGAAGATTTGCTGTTTTTTTGTGCAATCGGTTTCGGCTTGTTCTCTTCTATAGAGGTTGTCACAGGTACGGGTGGATGAGTAGCAGAAGTATGATTTGCCATTTCCGGAATTTGCATATTTGTTGCTGACACCATAGGAGTCAAGAACTGTGCAACTTCAACTTGCTCTTGTAATTCCTCTGTGGAAGATACCAAACCGCTCAACCCGTTAACCAGGTTGCGTAAATTATTGCGGAATCTGGGATCGCCTGTCAACTCATCGAGGTCAGATGTGATTTTTTGTGCGTTCTCAAACGTTACGCGAGCGGAATCTAATGTTTGTTGTAGAGTTAGTAAATAATTTGGGTCATTCAACGAGTTGGAGATATCGCGTAAATTGGCGGAAGCTTGTGCTGCATTGGCAGACAGAGTTTCTAAGTTACGAATAAATTCTCCTTGCAAAACGCGATCGATCGCCGGAGAAAGGTTGGCTACCGTAACTCGAAGCTGTTCGCTAGTTTGGCTGAGATTGTTGAGGGTGCTGACAAGTGTAGCTTGATTGGTTTTGACTAAACTATTGATATTTGTAAGTAAATCGCTGGCTTGACCGGCTGTTACACTAAATCGATCGGCTGTTGTACCAAATTTCCCCGCCGTCTGAGTAACAGTCTCGTTAATTTGATTTGCGGTTCGAGTAGCGGTAGTATCAATTCTATTCACAGCAACAGAAACTTGGTCGGCGGTGCGACCGAATTTGTCTATAGTTCCACCAATGCGATCGGTAGTACGACCTAATTTATCAGCAGTCGCACCGATGCGATCGGTTGTTTGATTAACGGCAACATTAATTTGACTGGCAGTTCCAGCAAATCGATCGGCTGTTTGATTGAGTTTGTCAGCAGTACTGCCGAATTTGGCGATAGTTAGGTTAACATTATCCGCAGTACTGCCGAATTTAGCAATTGTTTGATTTAGTCGATCGGCAGTTCCGCCGAATCGATCGACTGTTGTACCTAATTTTTGCGCCGTTGCACCAACTGTATTCGCCGCCGCCGACACATTTCTCAAATCTTGCTTTACCGATACTATTAAACCAGACAGTTCTCGTGTCAGTTGAGTCACTCCCTGTGCCGCTACAGATGTGTTTGCTACTGCCGAATTTATGTTGTCAAAAAACTTGGGGTCGCTGTATAAATTGGCAAAGCGAACGGCAACGCGAATTAGTTCGTCCAGGCTAACTCCCACCTTACCTTGCAAACGTTCGTTGTTACAGATAATCAAGTTGCGATCTTTGCAGTCGGGACTGAAAGGATTAACACCTTGGACATCAATCGGTACAGTATTTATAGGTACGATCTCGATAGTATTTTCGCTAATTAAACCAGACTGATTCGCTTCTACTACAACATTGCGAGGTATTGCTAAATCTGATTGGGTAATTTCAATTTCAACTTCAACTCCATTTGCTTGTGGTTTGATGTTGGTAACTTTGCCAACGGCGACACCGCGATATCGCACTGCTGTCCCTACTTGCATACCGGCTGCGTTGGCAAATTCAACGATCGCTTTATAGGTGCGAGTGCCGAAATATGTGCCACGCAACCACAAAACTAATGCAGCGAATAAGCCTATTCCCAACAAAAATAACAAACCAACCGAGCCTTCCCGAACTGTTCGCGATCGCATCTCCTCTCCCCCAACCGATTTTAGATTTTGGATTTTGGATTTTGGATTTTTAGAATTGAAGGCTTGCGATAATCGAAAACTATTAGAGCTATCTTAACCGGCTACTTGAATCGGCCCTTCTACGCTACCGCTAAAAAATTGCCGGATCAAAGCGTTATCGGTCGTATCGATCTCGCTAAGACTTCCCGACCACTGCACCTTACCCCGATAGAGGAACACAATTCGATCGGCAGTACGGCGGATCGTGCTGTCTTGGTGAGTGACAATAACGTAGCTGGTGCAACCTCCTTCATTACACTGTAACTGGCGGATCAAATCCTCAATTACCGTAGAAGCAACCGGGTCTAGTCCGGCGGTAGGCTCATCGTACAGCAAAACTTCTGGGGTATCCTTGGGATTTTCTGGATTTGACATAATCGCACGGGCAAAACTCACCCGCTTACGCATCCCGCCCGATAATTGAGAAGGATAGCGATCGCCAATTCTCGGCAATCCCACCATCTCCAGCTTTTGGTTGACCAGAGAGCGAATTACGCGGCGCGGCAGTTTAGAATGTTGAAACAACAGAAAACCGACATTTTCTTCTACTGTCAGCGAGTCGAACAAAGCCGCTTGCTGGAAAACCATACCAATGCCGATCGGATCTTCCGCATCTTCCACCAACCCCCGCCGTCGCTCTCCTTTAATATAAATCTCGCCAGCATCGGGAGCCAGCAAACCAGAAATTATGCGTAGAATCGTCGATTTTCCCGTACCGGAGGGGCCAATAATCGCCAGCGCTTCGCCTTGGTAAATCGTCAGGTCAACTTCATCTAAGACTAAAGCATCGCCAAAAGACTTACTGATTCCCTTTAATTCAATTAACGGCTCAGCCATAAAAGTTCTCAGTGCCGATCCCTGAATCAAAAGAATAATAATTTAGTTTCATGACAGACATCCAACAGTTACTAACAGAAATACAGCAAGAAGCTCAAAGTAGA
>NZ_JACJUP010000178.1:0-8373 GCF_014748295.1 Planktothrix sp. FACHB-1355
TCAGATGTGTGCTCTTCCGATCTCCCCGTTCCTTCGTATTTTCGGTTGAGTTTGCTATCCAATTGACAGAAGGGTTGAAAAAGAGAAGATATATTTTCTGGGGCAATACCGATGCCCGTATCAACTACCGTAAAAGATATCCCGTGAGGCTGCTTGCAAGCTGTTAAGGAGACTTCACCTACAGCAGTAAACTTAATTGCATTCGAGAGCAAATTCAGCAGCATTTGCCGCAAGCGGCGTTCGTCAGCAATACAAAAATGCAGTTGCGGGTCAATTTTACTTGTCAGTTTCAACCCTTTTTTGTATGCCCGCTCTCCTACAATTGATAAGCAAGAATAGCATAAATCGGGAACTACTATGGTGGAAAGGTCTAAATCTTCTTTACCTGCCTCCACTTTCGCCAAGTCGAGAATATCATTAATCAAAGACAGTAGATGTTCGCCACTACTATGAATGCAATTCATGTACTCCAATTGTTTGGGATTTAGAGGCCCGTAAAACTGTTCGATCAACATCTGAGATAATCCCAAAATCGAGTTGAGCGGAGTCCGCAATTCGTGGCTGGTGTTAGCCAAAAATTCGCTCTTGGCACGACTTGCTGCTTCGGCTGCAAGTTTTGCCTGCTCTAATTCTTGAGTTCGCTGTTTTACTAATTCTTCCAGGCATTCGTAGTTTAAGGCATTGTAAAGAGCAATTGTGGCTTGGTCTGCAATTCTCTCCAGTATATGAATTTCGTCTTGAGTAAAGGTTCGCGGAGAAATTGTGGTGTGCAATGAAATGCCGCCGAAGATTTGCTCGTGAATAAAAATGGGCACACTAAGCACGGAAAGGGTCTGCAATTGCTTTGTTTGAACTTGTCGGGTCTGCTTGCTGGGCAATCGTGCGTAATTGGGAGCATGGAAAGCTTTGTCACAGTTACATTTAGAAGCAGGAGCTAGTAGGTCTAGCCAATCTGATAGAGCCGCTTTGAAATCTAGCATGGAGGGTATTTCCTCGTTGGCTCGCCATTCATTCAGTACTTGAATTTGCTCGGCTTCTAGGCTATACAAAATTACCCGATCGACACCAAAACATTGTCCTGTTAGTTGGACAATTTGCTGTAAAATATGTTGTGGATCGAGGCTGCTGTTTAGTGTCCGACCGATCTGGTTGAGTAATTGCTCTCGCTCAGCTTGCTGTTGAACTTTTGTGAATAGTTGGGCTTGTTGGATAGCGATCGCTACTTGCGTTGCCAGTTGCTTTAACAAATCAATTTCAAATTGCTGCCATTGCCGTATACTAGAACACTGATGCACTACCATTACTCCCCATAAAGAAGAGGGGGGGAGGGGGGGAGAGGAGGAAGGGGGGAAAAAAGCATTGCTCTCTGTCTGTGATTCGTTCCTCATCCCGGAGCTTTCTTCCTTACCACACAGGAGAGGTACACTAACCTTTGCCCTTATTTGAAGTTGAATCATCAATTCCAAATGTTTGGGAGACAATTTTGCTCGCTCAATATCGTTAATCGCCTCGATCTCTAAAATATTTTGTTCTGTTCGCTCTTCTATAAACCAGTTTTTGTGAAGGTCGAGCGCCTCTTCTATCGTCCAATCAGGAGTAGTTGAAGCTGTAATGAGCGTGCCATTTGGCTCATTGTCAAAGCGATATATACTGACGCGATCTGCTTGCAAAAATTGTCTGATTTCTTCTACCGTTGTTGCCAGAATCTCATCTAGATTTAGGGATTGTCGAATTCGGAGAGTTATCGCTGCAAGCAAACGTTCTGATTCCGCCTGCTTTTGCAGTAGAATTTCTGCCTTTTTTCGCTCTGTAATATCGCGGCAATTGACAACAATACTTGTTACTCCTGAAGGTTCGATAAAGTTTTTACTGATTGCTTCCAGAATGCGCCAATCAGTATTTTTATGTTGAAAACGCATCTCTGTGGATGCAGCAACGCTGGGATTTTGAATTACTTTAGTGAAGGTATTGATGACATTATTGATATCGTCACAATGAATGTAATCCCAAATGCTTTTATCGATTAATTCCTCCGGTTTGTAGCCTAAAACCCTTTCTACAGAAGGACTTTCGTACCGTATTTTTCCATCGCTACCGACGACTGTAATAATGTCTAAACCATTTTCAATTAGGGAACGAAACCGTTCTTCGTTTTCTCGCAAAGCTTGTTCTGTTTTGCGTCTGATGCGCCGCTCTTGGGCTTCGCGCAATTCGCGCTCGATCGCAGGCACCAGTCGCGCTAGCTTGCCTTTCGTCAAATAGTCGTGGGCTCCTGCTTTCATGGCAGCTACTGCCACATCTTCGCCAATAGTGCCCGAAACGATAATAAAAGGCAAGTCCAGCCCTTTTTCTTTCAATAAATTCAACGCAGCGGGAGCGCTAAAACGGGGTAGGGAGTAGTCAGCGATCGCGACATCCCACTCCTGTTGCTCTAGCGCTGCACTCATAGCGGTAGGCGTATCCACCCGTTCGTATATAACGGCATAACCGCCCTTCTCCAGCTCGTACACCAGTAACTCAGCATCGTCTTCTGAGTCCTCTATTACCAAAACACGCAGCGAAAAATTAGCCATTACGTTGACAGTGCTTTGTTTAAAAATAGCCAGTATAACCCCATATGCCTTACAGCTTCAATAAATTGAAGATAATCTACTGGTTTGCGAATGTAGCTATTACAACCTAAGTCATAACTTTTTATGATATCCTCCTGTTCGATCGATGTTGTAAGAATAACTACAGGAATGAATTTTGTGCGCTCGTCGGTACGCAGTCGGCGTAACACTTCCAGACCATCCATTTTAGGTAGCTTCAAATCCAGCAGCACTACCGCTGGTTTGAAGCTGACATCGCGGTTTGCGTATGCACCCATACCAAGTAGATAATCCAGTGCTTCTGCCCCATCCCGTACTACCATCACCTCCCCCAAAAGGTTGCTCTCCTCGAAAGCTAGCAAAGTTAACTCTTCATCATCTGGATTATCTTCTACTAATAAGATTTTTTTGTGATTCACATCCTTCTCTCAATTGATAATTGGTAATAGTTGACTTTTGACTGAGGCAAGAGGGCGTCGGGCTAGGGGTTAGGGGAAAGGGAAATTTTGACTTTTGACTTTTGACTTTTTTAGCCCCTAGTTTTGGCTAAAGCGTAAAGTAGAAAGTTGCACCTCGATCGACTGCGGCTATTGCCCACACTCGACCGCCGTGTCGGTGAACGATGCGCTGTGTTGTTGCCAGCCCAATGCCTGTGCCGGGAAACTCAGCTGTGTTGTGAAGACGTTGAAAAGCACCGAAGAGTTTGTCGGCGTAAGCCATATCGAAACCAGCACCGCTATCGCGCACAAAGTAGGCCATTTGGCCATCCGGTTGTATTTCGCATCCGAACTCTATGTGCGATCGTATACCCTTGGAGGTAAATTTCCAGGCATTGTTAAGCAAATTTTCCATAACGACTCGCAATAGCCGCGCATCTGCCTGGGCAACAAGTCCTTCTGCAATCTGCCATTCCACTTGACGCTGCGGCTGTGTCTCTTGAAGTTCTTGGCAAATGCTTTTGGCTAGAGCGCTCAGATCGACTTGCGTGCGGTGCATTTCGCTGCGGGTCACCCTAGACAAAGTTAGCAAATCGTCGATCAGTTCCGCCATCCGCTGGCTACCCGCACGCACCCGTTGCAGGTAATGTTTGCCTTTCTCATCCAACTTATCCGCATATCGTTCTAGTAATGCCTGACTGAAGCCATCAATACTTCGCAATGGCGCACGCAAATCATGAGAAACTGAGTAAGAAAAAGCTTCGAGTTCTTTATTCGCCGCTTCCAGTTGTGCGGTTCTTTCAATTACCCGCTTCTCTAATTCTTCATTGAGTTTGATAATTTCCTGTTCGGCTCGTTTCCGCTCTGTGATGTCTCGGCTAATTGTGGCGATCGCTATTGGTTTACCTGTTTTTGCATCCGCGATCCTGAAAGCATTTTTCTGTACTATTATTGGCTCATTATTTTGAAAATTTCTAAACCTATATTCACCTTCCCAACGTCCGTTTTTAATAATTGCCGGTAACACCCTCTCCATATAATCGCAGATATCTTCTTTCATCAAAAAATCGAATACCACTGTTCTCTTAGCTTCTTCTATATTATTTATACCCACCAGTCTTTGACCCGCATCGTTCAGGAATATTATTTTTCCATCCAGAGAAGCTAAGGCAATATAATCAGAACTATTTTCTAGCAATGATATTAACTGCTGTCGTTCTTTTTCAGCTTGCTTGCGCTCGGTAATATTTTGCATCATCACCATGCCAGAAACAACTTCGACTGACTCATTTTTTACGGGTAACGTATGTACGAGATAGATGCGATTGGCAAAAAATATTTCTGAGACTGTCTCTTTTCCATCTAGTGCTGCTTGATACATTGGTTCGGCAATTTCGCAAAATTTAGGCGGGAATATTTCCCAAAGTGTCTTGCCTTCCAAGGATTTTTTGGAAAGACCGATCGAAGCCAGTTCCGTACCTTCGGCAATTGTATAGGTGAGGTCGCGATCGAACAAGGCAACCGTACCGTTTGGAAAATTTCTGGCTAATGTTTTGTATAGTTCCTCACTTTTTCTTAGCGCTTCCAGAGCCTCTTCGCGTTCTTTTAATATCTGGGCATTTTCTAACGCTACTGCCGCACTGGCAGCCAAACCTTGCAGTACTGTAACGTCATTACTATCGAATGGACGACGCTCTGCTTTGTTGTGCAATTCCAAACAACCTATCAATTCACCTCTACGATTAAAAATTGGCATATTTACAATGTTATAAAATGCGAATTCTTGGTACATCTGGGGGAGGACGTGCGGATCGTTATTGGGAGCGTTAGAAATGTAATGTTCCCTTGTTTCCATTACCCTACCCGGAACACCAACTCCTCGCGAAAATACTATATTTATAGGTCGAATTTTTTCATTTTCGCGGTACTCGTTAAAAACCATTTCACCTTGGTTAATCAAGCCATAAGTACCCGCTCCTGCTTCGACTAATTCCATTGCTGAAGCAACTAAACTTCCCATAACAACTGGTATTTCGAGCGCTAAGTTTAGCTGATGAATAGCGCGGCAGAGAATCTCCAATTGGCGAGTACGCCTCAACAAATGTGATTCTATCCGCTCGTAATCGGGGTTAGGTCTTTCCAGATCTCGATCCATCATAAGTGCTTTATTTATTCAATCAGTTGCAGGCTGATTTGAGCTTTACTACTAACTATATATTGATAAGAAATATTTTTAATAAAAGTGCGCCAGCCGTTTAGGTTTAAAGTCTGCATACAATTATCGCCCAAACCTTGTGTTTGAGAAAGAGCGATCGCATCCCATCTAGTTCGCTCTCACACTCCCTGCTTCCTCTTGCCAAAATCGTATCCCACATAGCCGATCGGACACCACCATATTTTGGTATGATTAAAAGTTTGCAGAGAACGACTACGCTTGCACCGAAGGAGTTGCCCCTATGGCCCGAATGTACTACGACGCTGATGCCAATTTAGACTTATTAGCCAATAAAACCGTTGCCATCATCGGCTACGGTTCGCAAGGCCACGCTCACGCCCTCAACCTCAAAGATAGCGGTATAAACGTTATTGTCGGGCTTTATCCCGGCAGTAAATCTACTGCTAAAGCCGAAGCAGCCGGCTTAGCTGTCCACAGTGTAGCTGATGCCGCCAAAGCAGCAGACTGGATTATGATCCTGTTGCCCGATGAAGTGCAAAAAACAATCTATAAAAACGAAATCGAACCGCATTTGACCGAAGGTAAGGTACTGTCTTTTGCCCACGGCTTCAATATCCACTTCGGTCAAGTTGTCCCGCCCGCAAATGTAGATGTGGTGATGGTAGCACCTAAAGGGCCAGGACATTTAGTGCGGCGCACTTACGAACAGGGAGAAGGCGTTCCCTGTTTATTTGCAGTTTATCAAGATGCGACCGGACAAGCACGCGATCGCGCAATGGCTTACGCTAAAGGTATCGGCGGTACTCGCGCCGGAATCCTGGAAACTACTTTCCGCGAAGAAACCGAAACCGATTTATTTGGCGAACAAGTTGTACTCTGCGGCGGTTTGAGTGCCTTAATCAAAGGTGGTTTTGAAACCTTAGTGGCTGCTGGCTATCAGCCTGAATTAGCTTATTTTGAATGTCTCCACGAAGTCAAACTGATTGTTGACTTGATTGTGGAAGGCGGCTTAGCCAAAATGCGCGACAGCATCTCCAACACAGCGGAATACGGCGATTTAACCCGTGGCCCTCGCATTGTCAACGACCAAACCCGCGCCGAAATGCGTAAGATTCTTCAAGAAATTCAAACCGGTCAATTTGCCCGCGAATTCGTGTTAGAAAATCAAGCAGGTAAGCCCGGATTTACTGCTATGCGCCGTCAAGAAGCCGAACACCCAATCGAGGAAGTAGGCAAGGATTTGCGAGCGATGTTCAGCTGGCTGAAAAAGGCATAGTCTCGGTAGTTGCTAGTTGGTAATGACCAATTTCAGATTTCAGATTCCAGATTTATTGAAATTTGAAATCTGAAATCTAAAATTTAAAATTTACCCATGATTCTATTGTTGGTTGGTATCCTGTCCTTTTTCCAGTTTCTGGATCTCTTGTTCTCTACCAGCATCGCGATTTTTAGGTCTGATCCATTTGGGAATCAACCCAACTACAAAGTTTCGACTTTGCACACTAGCACTGCGTACCTGTGGGGGCAGAAATGTCAAGCTGTCGCCAGCAATGATAAATCCCGCCAGTAGGATAACGAATATAAAGCCAAATGTCTTTTTATTCATTTTTGGCTGACAATTTCACTAACGCTTCTTTTCTCAATTTTCCCCGAAATAGGTAAATTTATCTCAATTCACGAGGATTTCAATTGTGTATTATATCACAACTGCGTGCAGGTACGGATGCGATCGCACAATAAATTTCCGGAAGCCAGCAGGGTCAGCCAGAAAAAAGTAACTGTCATGGCTCTAAATTAGCAGCCTAATTTCGATAGATTTTCCTACAACCATATGAAACGAGATTTTTGGATTAGATTCGCTGCCATTGTCACAAAGGCGCTACTATGGCCAGTAATTGCTGCTGTAGCGATTTTTAGCTGTTTGCCTACCCCCAATAGCTTAGCAACTTCATTACCTTCTCCCACCACCATTGCCCAAGCAACTTCATCATCAGAATTAAAATTATTTTTTGATACAGTTAATAACCCAGAACAGCTTGGTTTTCCACGCGGAAAGAAAGTAGACATCACACCACCAGCACCTCAACTAAGTGGATTCGATCGAGATGTACTAAAAACCTGCGGCGCAATTGGCACCAAACTCAAAGCCAGCGATTTCAAACAATTGATGTCAAATTACCCAGATGTCCTGCGCGAAATCAAACAAGCTGTCGGCGGTCAACTGCTACCCGTGCGGAATACAGAAGCAGAATTTTTGGATGACCTAACGGCTATTTGGGCGAGGCGAGAAGGATTTGAACATATTTTCTGCGGCGAATTAGAAACTCCAACAAAAATTGGCGGACTGCATTATTTCGCTAGATATCTTCAATTGCAAAATGAAGGAATTGGGGGACGTTTACCCAACAACTTACAAAAAGAAGAAGTAATTCCTGGAGTTGTTTATACTTTGGGAGTGGTAATTAAAAAAGGCGATCGAACTTGGAGAGACTCCCTGAAAGGCTACCCTTTGGTCACCGATGCGAAAGAACTCCTATTAGATGCAACCAAAGCATTTAAAGCGCAGGGAAATGCACAAGGCGCTTGTATTTTGCCAGTGCAAGATATGGATACGGGCAAATCATACAGTGCCGTTTTTGTCAAGAGTAGAGATGCGATCGTCACTTTTTATCCCGACGCCACTCCCAGCGGCAAACCTTGCAGAAATTAAAGCTAGGGACTAGGAATCTAAGCGAATTTAGTATTCTGTAGGGGTGTTCGCGTAGTGTGCAGTAAGCATTAGCATTCAGGCTAAAATTCATAACTCAAACGCAAGATTTATCTGTCTGAATGCTTCGCCCTACCGATATCTCTATAGGCACACACTATATTGCTTTTATCAAGACCGATTAATGGACTGGAAATCGCTATAAGCTGACTCTAGATTTTGTTGGATAACTTCCCATAGTTCTGGGAAATCATCATGAGTAAATATTTGCAGGGCATTTTGATAATATGCGATCGCTCGTTCTAAGTTTTCGGCTTTATCTCCAATGCTACGTTTAGTGTACACTACTCCCATGTCGTACTGGAGTAATGCCCATTTTTTTGGGTAAGTTTCGCGAGTGAATACTTTTAGGGCATTTTGATAGTCTATAATCGCTTGTTCTAAAGATCGGAAGAGCGTCGT
>NZ_JACJUP010000179.1:0-8356 GCF_014748295.1 Planktothrix sp. FACHB-1355
TTTGGCAGTGGAAGCGGGTGTCGATATTCTACTTATGCCATTAGACCCGGAAGGTGCGATCGCCGCGATCTGCGATGCGGTCAATTCCGGACGTATCTCTCCGGAACGGATTCGGGCCTCTGTGGAACGTATCTGGCAAGCAAAGTCCAAAGTTTTCTCGTCCCAAACTCAGACAGATGGAAACGAGAATTTCTCTCCCGCCAACTTCCTGCACCAACTGGCCAGTCCCGCCGCACTCACTACGGTCAATGCCATCTTACGCGACAGCTGTCAAGTTTTTGGTTCTGTACCTTTGCCCAAAGAAAACTTAATCAATTTACGTAACTTAATAGTTGTTGACAATCTGCTAGACTGTAAATTCCTCGATCGCCAAGCACCCGCGATCGCTATACCCCAAGGGAGAGGATACACAACTCAGTTATGCGATGGCCATACGCCAATCTCTACTTCCGATCGTCCTCAGCCGACTCTGTTACAAGTCTTTATGCGTGGCAATCCCTTTCGGGGAAGTGCCGGATTAACCGAAATTGCAGAGGATTGGTTTAACAATTTATTAAAAACTGGTGAATTGCAAGCTTTGGTAGTTTACGGTAGTCCTTATATTAAAAATAAGTTTTTACAATATCTCCCACCAGATATACCTTGCGTCTACTCATTTGGGCAGATTTCAGCAGCACAAGCGATCTCTCTGGAAGCATTATTTGGTATCTAAAACTATTTTCTTTATAAAAATTTAATTTTTTATTTCGTTATCCCTCTGAAGAGGGAGTTCTCCATCAGGATATTTTTAGAACTCCCATTCCGCGTATGGCAGCATTAGAAAGGCTTCTGGGATACCTGCTTAACGTGGCTTAATGTGGGCATTACCCCATGTTTACCAATCCTAAACCCACTGCCATAGGATTGCCAGGAAAATCAATAGTGGCAAACACCTGTAAATTTACTCCGGAAAAAAGTCAAGGTTTGATGACTTTTGAAACATTTGTTAATATAATAGAGGAGCAGATAGCGTAAAAATGAAAAGAGTTTAGTATATAGAGCTACAAACTATCTACTCTCCGACCAACAATTTCTGAATACTTTAAGAGTGAATACAATGAGCGTAAACGTGGTGTCCGCGATATCGGTTCAATACTCTCTGGATGTAATCAAAGAAGAAGCGCGTCGTCTCGTGTATAAAGGAGTTGTTAGCCGTCAGCAACCCATCTACACCCTCTGCCAATATATTCCTGCCCGTGAATGGGCTTGGGTAGAGTGCGAGTTGGAGAAGAGTAACTACTTACTTAGGGATCGGATTGCCGATTTAATGGGTCGCGAAGAATGGCAGAACGATTGAAGTCAAAGCGGGCTCTAGTCTTTCTTGCCCGATCGGCTCTCGGCTAGATACCTTATCTGTTGTCGGTGACTTTTAACAAAATCTGTCGGAAGGCTGAAGCCTGCTTAAACTCGGTTAGGCTATCTGCCCTCAGATACCCTTAATTAACTTTTGTTCTATTAGACCAAAGCGGAATGTAACCGCAGATTAAGTCTGTTAGCACTTGGAGAATGTCTCAATATCCAAACATAAAACTGATGAACCAGCCAGAGGCGATCGCCTCTGGCTGGTTATTCGCAACTTCACAAAAATTAAAAATTTTGTCGTTTTGGGTTCTGGCCAATGGCGCTCAACTCAAAACTCTGCTGCTTTAGCATAGAAATTTACCATTGTCAAGGAGTAATAGCAATAGAAGATTCACGACTGCGAATCTTGATTTCTCAGCCTTTCCAGCTCCGCACGCATAGCGGCAATTTGTGCAGTCAGTTCCTGTAGCTCTTGCTGCACTTCTGGAGGATCTGGGGAAATAGGTATCTCGCTCGGATCTGTAGACTGTGCCCCCGTCTCAGTGGGGGTTTGATTTTTGCCTTGATTTAAAAGGGATTCAACGAAATTGCGAGCCTCCTGCTCAGTTAGTTCCCCTTTTTTAGCCCACTCATCAGTTAGTTGGCCAAACTCGGACTTACTAACTTTAGAAATAATTTCCTCTCGCTTTTGAGAGTCCGTCACACTTTCAATCAGGGAAGCGGCTGCGCCCAGAGAGACGCGAAATCCTGTTTGCAGTAGCTCAATCGGGTTATCTGAGTTCATCGGCAAGTTCATCTCGGAACAGGCGTTTGCAAACAGCAACACAAGGATCTTGAAGCCGCAACAGCTGCTTTACCGTGTGCCGCAGTCGTTTTTAGTTTACAGTATTGAGCGCTCACAGCCAAATTTGTAAATTATTTTTACAGGTATGTAGTAGCACTCAACCAAACTGTTCCAGATAAACGTTGATGTCCTCGGTAATGCGAGTCAGTTCGGCTTCGGTACTCAGACGAATCCGATCGTCCCGAAGCGTGATTAAGACTTTGGCGGCAAAGGGACTGGGCCAGATGTTGGGGTTGCAGAACATTTCCAGAAACACTTCACCAGCGTATCGGTACTCCATCGGTTTCTGGGGACTGGCTTTACCGCCACCGCCGCCAGTCGCTTGAGCGCTAACTGCTTTCAAGCGCTCCATCAACTGGGCGATCGCACCTTGTAGTTCCCGCGCCGCTTCTGGTGTGAAGCTAAAGGAAACAGAACCATCTCCCAGGTTAAGTCTGAGTTGAGAAGATGACATTAGCAATTAATCTTTACATACTGCTATTAATGCTAAGAGATATGGTCGCTTTACGGAAGGGGTTGCCCATCAAATCAAGCAAAGCACTTGCTATTAATTAAAAATAATGTCAACAACCAAAAGTAATTATAGGTGTTAAATACAACTAAAATGCTGATAAGGCAAGGTTTTTAACTCTCCTGTTCCTGTTGAGATCTACACTGGAGGCGAGATAATTTTCATAGAGAAGCAATAGGGTCATGGTTTTAGATAACCGCTCTGAAGTGCGAAAAGTTTTGCTGATCACTCTACTACTTAACTTAGTAGTAATGGCGATCAAAGCAAGTGTAGGGTGGTGGACTGGTTCCCTGAGCTTGTTGGCAGACGCGCTACACAGCGTCACCGACAGCGCCAACAACGTATTGGGACTGGTTGCCAGCCGCTTGGCTTCTCCGCAACCAGACCGCGACCACCCTTACGGACACCAGAAATTTGATGCTCTGGGGGCATTGGGAATAGCTGCCTTCTTGGGCGTCGCCTGCTTTGAAATTCTTAAAGGTGCAATAGAACGAACGATCGAAGGCTTTCAACACGGTTTGCAATCAATCAAAATATCGGCACCCGAACTGTGGATACTGCTGATTGTTCTGGGCATCAATATTTTTGTCACATTCTACGAGCGTAATGTCGGGATACGAGTCGGCAGCCCGATTCTAATTGCAGACGCCCAGCATACCATGAGCGATGTTTGGGTAACGATTACCGTTCTTTTGGGTTTGATAGGCGTTTGGCAAGCAGGGGTTTTAAATCTGCCCGCACTTCAGTGGTTGGATGTGATTTTGTCTTTTCCAGTGGCTTTGTTAGTTTTTCGCAGCGGTTGGTCGGTGTTGAAAGAAAATCTACCGTGGTTGGTGGATGAAATGGCGATCGCACCGGAGGCTATTCATACGATCGCTATGCAAGTTCCGGGAGTCATCAACTGCCACGAAATTGCTTCCAGAGGAGTCGTAGGACGACAAGTGTTTATCGAAATGCACCTGATTGTGAGCGCCCAAGATGTGGAAGGAGCCCATCGAATTACCGAAGAAGTAGAAGCGCGTCTGGCAGAACGGTTTAGCCCGGTAAGAGTCTTAATTCACGTCGAACCGCCTACCTACAAATCGGATCGGATCACTTACGATCGTTAATAAAATTACAGGTAGTTTTCCACAGCAACACCCACTTTTCCACAGATATTGTGCAGTTTTTCCACAAAAAGTTAAGAAATTACCCACCCGAAATGAGCCCAGAGAAAGTCAAAAGTTAAAAGTCAAAAGTCAAAAAGAAGAGGGAGAGGGAAAAGGGAAAAGGGAGATGAAAAAAGGAAAAATATTAATTCTTCCCACTCCCCCACTCCCTACGAATGAATAAGCTGGGTAATCGAAGCAGATTCGATCTCACTCCCACTCGATCGTTCCGGGCGGTTTAGAGGTAACATCGTAGACCACGCGATTTACCCCAGGGACTTCGTTGACAATGCGGGTAGAGATAGTTTCCAACAAATCGTAAGGCACTCGCGCCCAGTCAGCCGTCATCCCATCTTCGCTTTTGACAAAGCGCAAGACGATCGGATAAGCATAGGTGCGCTGATCTCCCATCACCCCTACACTGCGGATCGGTAACAGAACAGCAAAAGCTTGCCACAAATGGCCGTACATTCCCTGGCGGTTGATTTCCTGGCGCACGATCAAGTCAGCATCCCGCAGAATATCCAGTTTTTCTGCCGTGACTTCGCCCAGAATGCGAATAGCCAATCCGGGGCCAGGGAAAGGATGACGCTGTACAATTTCTTCTGGTAAGCCGATCGAACGACCGACCTTGCGAACTTCATCCTTGAACAATTTCCGCAAAGGCTCTACCAGCTTAAAACGCAGGTCTTTCGGCAAACCACCGACATTGTGATGGCTTTTAATTTTCACAGCTACCCGTTCCCCGGTTTTGGGGTCAACGTTAGTATCTGCTGATTCGATCACATCCGGGTAAAGGGTGCCTTGGGCCAGATAATCGAAGGGGCCGAGGCGTCTTGATTCTTCTTCAAAAACGCGGATAAATTCGTGACCGATGCGGCGACGTTTTTCTTCCGGATCGCTAACTCCAGCGATCGCCGCCAAAAAACGATCTCTGGCATTGACGTACTCCACCGGAATGTGGAATTGTTCTTGAAACAGCTTCAACAGACGCTCAGGCTCATGTTTACGCATGAAGCCTTGGTCGATGAACATACAAGTTAATCGATCGCCGATCGCCTTGTGCATCAAAAACGCCAGCGTGGAAGAATCAACGCCGCCGGAAAGAGCCAGCAATACCCGCTTATCGCCAACCTTACCTCGAACTTCTCGTACTGCTTGCTCAACAAAAGCCGCAGTAGTCCAGGTCGGTTCGCAGTCGCAAATGTGATACACAAAGTTGCGGATTAAAGCCTGACCGCCAACCGAATGAACCACTTCCGGATGGAACTGCACGCCGTAGAGCTTTTTCTCATGATCGGCGATCGCCGCACAGGGAGTATTTTCTGTATGAGCGAGGATTTCAAAACCCGATGGCAGGAGGGTACAAGAGTCGCCGTGGCTCATCCACATCGTTGTAGCATCTTCCACATTGGTGAGCAAATCCGTGGGATCGTCAATCAAAAGCGACGCTTTGCCATACTCGCCCCGCTCGGCTCGCGTTACTTCCCCACCCAGCTGTTGCACCATCAGTTGCATCCCGTAGCAAACACCCAGAATGGGAATGCCTAAATCCCAAATGCGGCGATCGCAATGGGGTGCCCCTGCATCATAAACCGAGTTGGGGCCTCCAGATAGGATTATCCCCTTTGGATTAATCTCTTGTAGCTGTTCGACAGTAGTGCGATAAGAAATGACCTCTGAATAAACTTGAGTTTCCCGAATCCGGCGAGCGATTAACTCGGAGTACTGAGAGCCAAAATCCAGAATTATAATTATCTGGCGATCCAACTGTGCCAAAGATTCGGTAGGGAGCGGTTGAGATGTCTGGAGTGTCACTGAATAAATCCAAAAAAGAGAGCTTAATAATGTCCCAATATATCTATTTATAGCTACTAAAACCACAGACAAATATCTCGGTCTTAGCTTGCTTGAGGTAAAACCTCAATGGATGGCTACACATCCGATCTCCTATTACCTCTCGGTGTTGAGGACTGCTTGGGTTAACTTTAATTGCCTGACTGAAATTTAGTTATCATCTCAGATTTGACCTGAGTGACCTTTGTCAGGCATTCCAAATTATCCCTCAAACCCAGCTTGGGTGTCTATAAAAATATAGACTTAACTACAAAATGAGTGAAGCTTTTCCATACTGAACTGCGCTGATTACTTTTCTTTTTGGTTATCAGCAGTGAGCGACGATCGGTAATTAACTATTAAGCATTTCTCACAGTTTAATTCTGCCCACTACTTAACATGACTAATTGCAGATCGCCGTATGAAGACCCAGCAATGCAGACAGCAAGGCATAACCCATTTCACTTTTGACAAAGATCTGACGATCGCGGTCAAACAAAACCGATCCCACGCAAACATTTTTTTCGGTGTGAGTGCGAATGTAAGCTTGGGATCGCTTATCGATTGCGAGGGCGATCGAACTATAAACTAAATTGACCCAATTGCTGGCGCTTTGGGCATCCAAATCGCGCAGATATTTCAAAGCGTCTTCAGCTGTTGCGCTAGTAAATACCTTTTGTAAGGCGGGTGTCGGTAAACCCACTTGGGCGCAGTGAGCGGTAAGAATTTCCAAGCGTCCGTCAGCAAGATGATGGTGAGTGTGAAAAATGCCACCAGCCAATTTAATCAGCTTACCGTGGTAGCCAAATAATAAAATTCCTTTAACGCCCTGAACGATCGCCTCTACTAACATTGGCCCCAACCAGTTGGCGGTTTTGACCAGCCTCTCTGGTGGAATATCCAGTTGTCGAGCTAAGTCTAAACCGTTTTCTCCCACACAAAAAACCAAAATTGAAGACTCTTGAGTGTAAGAAGAAGTATTTTCCCCATTTTCTTCGCGCTCTGGGCTTAATTTGCCGGCTTTTTCTCGTAATTCCGCAAGGGCAGTTTCCAAATGACCGGGCGCACTCAAAGGCTCGGAAATACCTGTAGTACCCAACAAGGAAAGTCCATCGACGACCCCAAAAGCTGCGTTAGAGGTACGTTTTGCCAGAGATCTCCCTTCCGGTAAAACGATCGTCACCTGAATTTTTGACTCCAGTTCTAGCAGAGGCTCTAGGTTTTGGCGCAACAGTCGTTTGGCATATCTGTATATTGCAGCTTCTCCACTAGCATCAACTATTCGCCCAATTCCTTCACCGCCTTTGATGACAATCTGCTCTTCTGCTTCCTGACAAAATTCCACCAGTGTCCAGATCGGTGTGTTGCGAGTAAGGTCGAGGTTATCGCCTGGATCGCTGCGCGTAATTGCCAAAGCTTCCCCCTCATTGATTCCGCTTACCTGCTCTATCGGGATTTCTACGATTTGGCTGGGTTCGATCAAATCTACTGACACCGATGGAACAGATTTGCGCTCCTTTAACCATAGCAGGGCGGCGATCGCACCAGCACAGGCAAACACAGGCAAGGTATATCCAGAACGGGTTAAAGTCATGTCAATTTTAGATTTTGGATGCAAGGATTTTGGATTGCTGATGGGTGAGAGCGGTCTTTGCTGCTTCCTAAGCTTCATGCCCGCATCGGTGTGATTTAAATCATAGGTTTACGGTGACCGATCGCAAACCAAGAAACACAGTTTTGCTTCACCCTATAAGAGTAAGGTAAGGCTTTCCGCCGATTTACTCTTGAGGTGCTAGTTGAAATACTAGACAAATCAGAATGTCAAACTGTACGGGCAACGCATTTAAAGCTTCGTCCTTACAAAAATTTGAAAAGGCAATCTGAGCCCAAGAATTCCTTACTCTCTAGGGAATGAGAGCATCAAAAGTATGATTTGCGAGGCTCCCAACCCGACGCCTGAATTTCCACCACTACGTCCTGGAGCTTCCAATGGAACCCCTCATGGACTTCGCTAACTTTCCTCATCTAGTCAACACAACAGAAACTGGACGGCCCCGCACCGTTGTGCTGAGACCGAATGGCTGTCTCGATAATATGAGCTGCCCAGCTTTCACAAAGGCGCTAGAACAAGCTCTGGAATTAACATCTGACACTGTAGTTGTCGATCTGTTATGGGTAGACAACGTGGAAGCAGAGGGAGTTAACAGTCTGATTTCTGGGCTGAAAAGAGCCGCGTCTTTGGGTAAGACGCTATCCTTGCGATTTATGGATGTAGGAACTCAGGCAGCTGTTGAAGCTGCGTGCGTTCGCCAGTATGTGTAGCGAGCGATCCCTGGCAAGACGACAGACGCGGTGTCGCTGTCAGATCGACTTACACAAATCATCATTCGGTTGACGCTACGGGATCGGGCTGAATCTTTTTTGCTAACTATACTAGCCTCATCTGCTTGGCAGTAGATGAGGCCAGTCGTTTTTTTAATCTTTTATTAATTTTTCTGCCTTCACTTCGACGATCGGGATCGTCTTTTCTTGCAGGTAATCGATCAGATCCTTCAAGTCGCGATACCGATAGGTTGGGAGTAGCCAAGATAGTTGAGAGTTCTCAAAAATAGGGTATTCCCCAGCTTTTGCCTGCACGAAAGGCTGCACCGGCACGCGCTCTAGTTGAGGCAGAAT